>QMMS01000011.1 GCA_003647375.1 Deltaproteobacteria bacterium | reverse complement strand
GCGAACGCGGAGTGCTTCAAAATGGATAGCCAGACGACGGTCGTCCCCGAAGAGGGAACGCGCCCTGAGATCCCTATCTACAAACCTGTCTCGTGGATAAAGGTCGACGGTGATATCGACTATGACAAACTGAACGCGCTCTGTGTCGAGGCGTGGCGTAAGCTCGAGCTTCCGCGCATTCTTCTCGAGCTTTGCGCGAACGATGCGCCGAAAACAAGGTACGTCGTCGGCATGCGGGCGGTTGAGAGCGCGGCCGCGAAGCTGGCGCGTCCGGTCCGGATAGACGAGGCGGCGCTCCTTGAGATAGGCAAGAAAATTGCCGCGCACACCGGTGCGTCGAGGGTGGCGTACGATATCAGCATCAAGCCACCGGCAACGATCGAATTTGAGTAGCTGTCGTTCAGGGATGTGGCTGCCCTTCAGGCAGCGCCAGAGAAGTAACAACAGGATTTGCCAACAGGCAGATGAGGCTATCCCAATTAAGGTTCACAAAAGAAACCTTGGAAATTTGATCACCTAACAATAGTAAAGACTTGATCAATACTGAATAAACCTTCTAACTGAAGACTTTGTAACAGAGCATAAATATCTTCGCGATATCAATCGGTTGACATAATACGGAAAACTTTAAGTTCTCGGAAAGAATCACTCATAGGTGATTTGTCATTGAAGAAGGGCAATTCCAATTCAGGGGAATTTGTCCTTTTTTGCATTTTCGTAAGGAAATTGATATCAATATAGGTGATGGTCTGGTAATTCGTGTAAAGCATCTTTTGGGAAAGGAGTCAAAATTGACCGAGTGGAAAAAAACCACCTGTGTACTGTGAGCAAACTTATGCGGACTGGAAGTTCGCATTGAGGACAACCAGATTGTCAAGGTGAGGGGCGACAAGGACAATCTGAACAGTCAGGGCTACGTTTGCCGCAAGGGTCTGAATATTCGCAGTCACCAGCATCATGCCGACCGCCTGCTTTATCCTCTAAAAAAGGTGGGAGATCAATTTGAACAGGTGTCATGGGACCAAGCCATCAGCGAGATCGCTGCCAGGTTCAAAGCCATCGTGGAGGAGCACGGGCCTCGATCTTTGGCCCTTATGGGTGGTGGCACCATAGGCTGTATGTCCCAAGGGCCTTTTTCGGTGGGTCTTTTGGCGGCAATGGGTTCACAATATTTCTACAATGCTCTTGCCCAGGAACTGACCGGCCGTTATTGGGCTGATGGTGAATCTTTTGGCAATCAGAACCGTCACACCAGTCCAGACTTGGAGCATACAGACATGGTGCTCATGGTGGGTAAAAATCCCATGATGAGCCATCATTCGCCACGTGCTCGAAAGCACTGGCCCACATTTAGCAAAGATCCTGATAAAATTCTGGTGGTGGTGGACCCGCGGCTATCAGAAACCGCCAGGCTGGCCGATATTCACCTGCCAATCCGGCCGGGGACGGATGCGTTGTTATACCGGGCCATGATCGCCATTATCCTACAGAAAGGCTGGCATAACCAAGCGTACATCGACGAACATGTCAGCGGGTTTGAAAAAATCCGGCCTTTGTTCGAGGACTTCGACGCTCACGCAGCTGTTGAAGTATGTGAATTGGAATATGACGAGGTTGTCAAGGTCTGCCATCTGTTCGCCAACCGGGTTTCCAGCCATGAGAGCGATCTGGGCGTACTTATGTCCCGGCACAGCACGCTTATTTCCTACCTGGAAAATGTATTAAGAACCATCTGCGGCCGGATCGGTGTGAAGGGCGGCAATCTCTTCGGTATGGGTATAATGAGTGGTGGCCCGACCAAGGTACGCGACCGGGAACGAGAAAACCAGGCCTGGCGTACTGTAGCTACGGGTTTTTTTTCCATTACCAACCTTTACCCGCCCAACGCCATGCCTGAAGAAATTTTGAACGACCATCCGGATCGCCTCCGGACGGTCATCGTAAGTGGAGCCAATCCCTTACGCTCTTTCGCCGACACCAGCCAGTACGAAGAAGCGTTCGGGGCTCTGGATCTCCTGGTCACTGTGGACATCGCCATGACAGAAACCGCTGCATTGTCGAACTATGTCCTGCCCGCGCTCTCAGCCTATGAGTCGTATGACAGCGGCATGGCACACGGTTTTCCCAACGTGTTTATGCAGATGCGCCATCCGGTGGTAAAACCGGAAGGTGAACAGCTTGAGGCAGCGGAGATATTTACCCGCCTGGCCGATGCACTCGGCCTGGTACCCGAGATTCCGGAGGCTTTACAGAAGGCAGCGGAAAGTGGCGATCGCCTTCGTTTGGGGGCTGAGCTGATGACTTTTATTGGTGAAAATCCAGGTGCCGGTCGATCCATGCAGTATATTCTGGCTAAGACACTGGGGCGCAGTCTGGGTTCCGTCAACCAGGCCTCGCTGTGGGCTCGCATGGCCACCCTGCCGCCCTGGGCCCAGGAAAAAGCGATCCGAGCGGGTTTCACTCCTGGGACCGCATTAGGCGACGACATGTTTCAGGCCATCATCGACGCCCCGGGCGGATTAATTGTTGGTAGTGTGGACCCGGACGAATGGGACCATTTTAAAGTCATTTCTACCGAGGACGGGCGGATCAACCTGGATGTACCGGAGATGATAGAATGGCTTGGGGAAATCGAACCTGCTCTGGAGCAAGAAGCCTTGAAGGCGGATGGGGATGAGTACCCATTGATCATGTCCTCTGGCCTGCATATGGATGGAAATGCCAACTCCCAGATGCGCGATCCAGCCTGGAATGAAGGCAAAAAGTACCATTGGTTTCGTATGCATCCGGATGATGCGGCCAAACAGGGCCTGGAAGATGGAGATATGGTGCGGGTTATTACCGAGGCGGGTCAGGAACGGATTGAGCTGAAAACAGATGCAACGACAAGGCCGGGGTATGCCCTCATGCCTCATGGGTTTGGGTTGGTGCACCAGGGAAAAAAATACGGGGCCAACGCAAATAGGCTATCCAAGAACACCCATCGGGATCGGCTGGCAGGAACCCCTTTGCATCGGTACATCAGATGTCGGGTAGAACCGATAGGGGAGTAACATGAATGAGTAAAGGTACCTTTAGCACCACAACGCAAGAACGATATTTGGAAGATTTCATCGATCAGCTGTGGTACCGCCAGCGGTTCGTAGACAGATTTTCCGATGCCGACAGGGATTGCACGCAATCGTCCCGATGCTGACGGATTCCCCAACAGATTATCCGAGAGCAGGGCATGAAGATTGAAAATGGTTCGGCGATCAAACCCGTTTTCATCTACAGCATCTACGAAGAATTCGATAGCTGCTTTGTGATTGAGTACCATTTGGGTCTCGAATGGTGTTTTTCCGGACGCAGCTTCCCCGAATGCGATGAGCCTTTCGGTTTCAAGAAGTGATTACGTATTGCCGCCGGCAGGTACCAGGTTACATTCGGCTGATAACTGTCGCAATAATGAGTGAAAATTTATGGCAATCCATATAAAGTGTGCAAAGTTGAGACCGTTTTCCAGGCCACTTTCTGCAGCAATGAGGCCCTGCCTTTTTCAAGGTTCACCCACACTTTACCTTTATAATGAAAGCTTCCGGTAAGCCCTTCGGGGCTCGTGTTAAACATCACGGAATAAAAAACACACGCTGTCAGATAAGATCCAGTAGGATTGGCATGACGACCATCCTGATGATACAACTCAATTCCGGGATCGATCCGGTGGATTGTTTCCCAGGCCAGCCCCACTGGCACCAGGACCGCATGGAGTTTATGTGCTGTCATTTTGTAGGCATCCGCTATAGCAGCCTGGGTATCGGGCCGGGAACGCTTGGCCCAGGTTAAAAACAACATTGTTTTGGCGTTCTTCTTCCGGATTTCTTTATCCAGCAATCCGGCATGTCGTACAAATGAATCCGGTTCCTCCAAAGGACCCCCGCTTCGATCCTGTAACACAACATAGTCCCATGCCTTTTCCCTGATGGCATCCCGGGTGGGAGAATTTTCCCAGTGCCACGCAAGACCGGCACCTTCTCCGGTGCATTGATCTACAGCCAGTTCAAAACCACGATCCTCAGAAGCGACTAACGTCGAAAGCATCCGGGGCATGTAGTTTAAATAGGTATGACTGTTTCCAATAAACAGGACATTCAGCAACACGATAGACATTCCTGGAATCCTCAATTTGGATAAACTTATAATGCTGACATCTTAATGGGTACCGCACCTGATTACCACTCTTTTATTTAAATCCGAAGCACGAAATTCGAAATCCTAAACGGTTCGACAGGATCACCGCCCTGAGCAACGTCGAAGGACAATACCCAATGCCATAAATTCAAATGATCCAAACAAGAGGTAGGGTATAGGGTTAAATCAATGCCGGGTCGTTTGAGTCCGCATATCTACCTGGCCATCTATAATAATTTGTCATGTAATTCATGATAATTATTAGGTTGACCTATTATTGCCGTTTGTTTATTAAAGCGAAAAATTCGTCATCGTCAACAGGGTATTGTAACTAGAAAAACTATTTTGAAAGCAGGCTGGAGGATAAAATGGAAAGAAAGCAGCTACTTAAAAGAAAAACATCCATCTCCTATAAAACAGAAGAAAAGACCGTGATGCGAGGGTACAATCTAAGCGATTTGGCGGAAGAGGGCTATTCGTTTTATGATGCAATGTTTGTGCTCTTTCAGAACCGGATTCCCACGCAGGAAGAAGAAAAAATGCTCAAGTATGAGATGGGTGTTTTTTTGGAGCATTCCATGTCACCATCGGCAGTCGGCGCCATCGGCGTAAGCGCAGGCAGGCCGAACCTTCCCGTTTGCGTGGCGGCGGCGGTCTCTACCTTCGGTGGCGTCCATGGTCCTGGGGCCGCTCATGGGTACATGCTTAACAAGTATTTGGAACGTGCAGAAAAAGAGGGAAAAACCGTCGATGAAATGGCCAAGACCCTTGTGGATGAATACATGGATGCGGGACGCCCTGTCATGGGCATGGGACAGCCCCAGCACATTGACAGCGATCCTAGAGCGGAGCCGATTCACCTCAAGCAGGAAGAACTGGAGCTCAAAGGGGTTTATCTGGAATTTCAAAGGGCCTTGGAAAAACATTTTCACGCCAGACGGAAGGCGGATGGACGCTCCTATGTGGGGGTGAATGTCGTGGGTTCGGGGAACACCGCTTTGATGGAAGTCGGTTTTTCACCGAATGCGGGGTGGTGTATCGGCAGTGTCGTCCGTGGATTCAGCTGTGCAGCTCATGCTTTGTTTAACATGAAAAAAGGACGTGCATGGGGGGCCAGCAGAAATGAACCCATGGTGCAGATGATTGATTTGTCCATGATCAAGTATATAGGCCCTGAAGACAGAATCGTTCCCAAGCAGGAGGAACGGCAGGAATATGCGAAGAAGCAGAAGGAAGAAGGAGAATACAAAAAATGGGTTATCTAGACAAAGAAAAAACGGATGCGCTGAACAGGCAAAAAAGAGAGCGTACCATCGGAAATCTCGGCAGCCCCAAGAATCCCTTTGACTATTACGACCGGGAATACGGGACAATGCCAAGGGATTCGAAAAGAGCGCAGTTCCAGTGGGTGTCGGAAGTCGCGTACAAGAATGTGCATCGGATCGTTACCAGAGGTTATGACACAACAGAGCTGATGGAAGAGGGCTACGGTGTCATCGAGGTCCTTTTTGTGGATTATCAGGCGCGGATACCCACCATCGAAGAGGAAAAGATGCTCAATTACATCATGATCATGACCCTTGAGGATGGACTGTCTGCACCGGCAGCTATCTCCAGGATTGTGGCCAGATCCAAGACCTTTTTAACCCAGGCATGCGGTGCGTCGATCATGGCTTTTGGTCATGCCTACGGCGCCTATTCCGCTTTTGGAAACAGACTCGACACATATTTGACAATGGCAAAAGAGAAGAACCTTTCCCTTCAGTCTGCAGCAGAGCTTCTTATCGAGGAAAATCTAAATGATGAAGCACTGGGTGTTTCGGATCTCATGCTCAAAGATCCTGCTGCAAAACGCATGCTTGCCCGTGCGGAAAAGCTTGGGATAGCCGGGAAGTACATTTCCTTTATGAGGGAAATCGTCAAAGCGGCCCGGAAAATGTCTGACCAACCAGTGGACCTCGATATGCTCGGTGCCACAGGTGCTGCCATGATGGATCTGGGATTCACCCCTGAGGCTACCTGGGCGATTCTTGCCGTCACACGTTCCTTTGCAGCCGGTGCCCATTACATAGAAGAGGTTGAAAGGGAAGAATCAAACCGATTGGGACAGGAGTTAACGCCCAAAGAGGATTATGACGGTCCGGAGGATCGGCCGGTGCCGCCCCTTGCCGATCGGGAAAAAGTTTCCACCCCGGCAACTTGCACAACCCCTGATGAATGGAAGCAGCGTTTTGAAAAGATGAAAGATGTTCATGGCAGTGGCTTCAGTATCATTGAAGAGGTTAAGGACCCCAGTAAGAAGTCGGGCATCAAGAAGGTTGGGAAGCTGTAAACGGCATGTCAACGTTTTTGCTAAACATGTACCCGGGCTCAAAGGACCTGGCACTGATGATACCCTATAAGGGTTTACTAAATCGGTTGTTTAAAATTCCAAATCCGAATATCGAAATCCGAAACGGTTCGGCTAACTCACCGCCCTGAGCAAAGTCGAAGGGCAAATTCAAATATCAAATGTTCAAATGACCCAAATTTTGAATATAGGCGTGAAAGCTATCTGTTTCGATCATTCGAATTTATGTCATTAGGTATTGTTTAAGATTTCGGTATTCGTGCTTTGGATTTAATGAGGATAGTTTTCAAGAAGGGAGGTAAAAATGGAAGTGGTCAAATCTATAAAAAGAAATGTTCTGCTGAACCCGGGTCCGGCAACCACCAGTGACGCCGTTAAATACGCTCAGGTTGTTCCTGACATCTGTCCCAGGGAACAGGAATTCGTGGACATCATGACCGATGTTCGTAAAGACCTTGTGAAGGTGGTTCATGGAGATCCGGAAAAATATAGTGCGATAATATTTACGGGTTCCGGTACCATCATCCAGGATGTCCTCGTGAACTCACTGGTTCCCGAAGGTAAAAAGATATGCGTGGTCAACAATGGGGCATACTCGGCCAGGATGGTGGAGATTGCAAAATATTACCATATCCCCTGTGTCGATCTCAAGT
Organism: Deltaproteobacteria bacterium; assembly: GCA_003647375.1. The sequence goes on along the minus strand of QMMS01000011.1, from coordinate 26,411 downwards.
TTGATTCCACTGAACTACCGGACCTTACCGTTGTCAAAGAAGCGCTGGAAAAGGACAAAGACATTGCAGTGGTGGCAACGGTTCACCATGAAACCGGTACAGGTGTACTCAATCCCATAAAGGAAATCGGCCGGATGGCACATGACAACGATGCCATTTTTGTGGTTGACACCATCTCGACCTACGGGCTTCTCCCCATAGACATCGAAGAACAGAACATCGATTTTCTCATGTCCTCGGCTCAAAAAGGACTTGCCGCTATGACCGGCGTTTCCTGGACCGTCGGTAATATTGAAGAGATAAAGAAAACAAAAGCGTATCCGACCCGTTCTTATTACTGCAATCTGTTCATGCAGTATGATTTTTTTGACCGGGTCGGCGAGATGCATTTTACACCCCCCGTGCAAACCATGTATGCATTGCAGCAGGCCATCAAAGAGTACTTTGAAGAGGGTGAGCAGGACCGATGGGAGCGGCTGACCAAGTGCTGGGAAGCGATTCACAAAGGATTGGAGGAAATGGGTCTCGGGACGGTGATTGACAAAGAGATCCAGGGACACCTGGTGGTGACGGTGCGGGCGCCGGAAGATGGGAAATTCGATTTTTTCAAGCTTCACGACTATTGCTTTGAACGGGGCTTTACCATTTATCCGGGAAAAATGTTTGGTCTCCAGACCTTCCGTTTGTGTAACCTTGGCCTTATTACCGAAAAGGATATTCAAGATTTTTTTGTGGTTGCCAAGGAGGCTTTTCAGGAGATGGGATACACCTTCCCGATTGCAACGTTGGGGTAAAACACCATCGATAAGGCGATAGGTATTAAATCCGAAGCACGAAATTCTAAACAATACCTAATGACATAAATTCGAATGATCCAAACAGGTAGCTTTCCAGGCTGTGTGCAATGTTTGGGTCATTTGAACATTTGATATTTAAATTTGCCCTTCGACTTTGCTCAGGGCGGTGAGTTAGCCGAACCGTTTCGGATTTCGATATTCGGATTTAGAATTTCAAACAACTGAATATGTAGTAAGCCCTTATAGAGCATAATCAGAGCTGGGTCCTTTGAGCCCAGGTAACTACTATTGGAGGAAATCACATCATGGAAGACAATGTTTTAGAGATGTACGAACGGGCTCGAAAGGCCTTCAAGGAAATTGAATTCTGGCCCCAGGAGAAAGTAGATGAAATGGTCGAAGCTGTGGCATGGGAGTTTATGAAAGAGGATGTTCGCCATAAACTCGGCCATATGGCAGTGGATGAATCCAACATCGGTAATGCCGAAGACAAGGTCAACAAAATCAAAAACAAGACACTCGGTACGCTCTATGACATGCGCGATGCCAAAACATGCGGCCTCATTGAGGAAAACAAAGCCCTCGGTATTCGTAAATATGCCAAACCCATTGGTGTGATTGCAAATGTGGTGCCCTGTACCAATCCGGAATCCACCATCTGCTGTCTGGCGCTAAGTACCCTTAAAACGAGAAATGCCCAGATTGTGTCACCCCATCCGCGAACCCAGAAGACCTCTTATGAAACGGTTCAACATGCCCGCAAAGCACTGGAAAAGATCGGAGCGCCGGTGGATCTGATGCAGTGTATCAGAAAGACCAGTCATGCGAAAACCGCCGAAGTCATGGCCCATTGCGACTATGCCGTTGCCACGGGTGGCGCTGCCCTGGTCAAGGTTGTCTATGCTGCCGGCAAACCGGCCCAGACCGTTGGTGCCGGCAATGTGGTATCCATCGTCGATGAAACTGCCGACCTGGCCGCCGCGGCCAATAAAATTAGGTTGTCAAAGATTGCCAATAACTCCGCATCCTGCTCCTCCGAGAATGCCGTGGCACTCTACGAAAGTATTTATGATGACATGATAGAGGCACTTGAATCCGAGGGCGGGTATATGTGCAACACGGATGAGCGCGAAAAATTGAGAAAGTATATGTGGCCCGACGGTACCCACCTGAATCGCGATATTGTGGCCAGGCCGGCACTATTTATTGCAGAGAATGCGGGTTTGACGGTTCCTGCCGACACCAAATTCCTGATGGTTGTTGGTGAAAAGATCGGACCCGAAGACCGTTTCTCAGGCGAAAAAATATCCCCGGTTCTCACCGTCTGGAAATGGACTGAATTTGACGAAATGCTGGACCGTCTGGAGAAAATTCTCAAATTTTCCGGCGAGGGTCATTCCACATCCATTCACACGGAAAATGATGAACGGCGGGTTAAGCTTGCCCTGCGGGCAAACGTGGGACGGATCGTCTGTAATATGCCTCACGCCCATGCCAACAGCGGCGGATGGGTCACCGGTCTGCCCACGACGGATACCCTGGGTTGTGGTTCCTGGGCCGGTAACATTTTCAGCGGCAATGTGAACTGGCTGAATTTCATGAATATTACCTGGCTATCCATTCCCAAGGAGGAGTACATTCCGGCTGCAGAGGATCTTTGTGCCGGTTATTTGGAAAAATGGGAAAAGGATTAGATGATAAAGGCCTTCCTTTTTGATTTTGGTCAAACCCTGGTGGACTCTGCCGATGCTTTTCGCGCAGCTGAAAAAGAAGCCAAAGAGAGACTTTTTTCTCATTTAACCACGGATCCGGGTGGGCTTTCGTGGGATGTTTTTTTGCCCCGTTATCGCAGCATCCGGAAAGAATTTCATCAGAAATCCGATTTTTCCAGACAGGCCATCTGGCACGCTGTTTATGAGGCCTTTAATCACAGACCCGATCCAAACTGCTTTGAAAAGTGGGAGAATGAATACTGGATGAATGTTGGAGCTAGAACAAATCCATTTCCTGAAACAACGGCAGTGCTTGAAAAACTCTCACATCGGTTTCAATTAGCTCTGGTAACCAACACCCAGGGTCAGAAAAACACCGGCAATCACCGCCTGGCCCTGTTTCCCCAACTCGAAAGGTTTTTTCAGGTCATTGTTGTGGCGGGGGAATCCGGCATCCCCACAAAACCGGATAAAGAGCCCTTCCGACTGTGCCTGGAACAATTGAATATTCTGCCCCTTGAGGCTGTGTTTGTGGGTGATGACTGGCGCATCGATATGTGCGGTGCCAAAAATGCGGGGATCCAGCCTGTATGGCTTCAGCATCATTCGGTAAAGCGGAATTGGCCGGTGGTTGAAACAGATATTCCTGTCATTTCACGGTTAGATGAGTTGTTTAACCTTCTAGATAATCATCTATGTGAGTAAAGCGAAAACATGGAAGAGTCTTTGCATATAATGGATTTTCTTTGTGCAGGGAAATTTGAATCTGCATGGGATATGATAAAGAAGAATGATATCTCGATAGATGACTTGGATTATCAAGAAGCTTTCCAGGATTTAGAAAGAGATCTTCATTTAGCAAGGACCAAGGGAGACATCCGGACTGCCAATCGACTAAAGCGACGTCTTCAATCGTTGACAGTGTTTCGGACAGTTGGCTTTATACCGGAGAAAATGATGTCTCCGGTGGATCTGCACGAAGGGTATCACGGCAAGATATTAATGGTTCGAATTGTCGGCGGCGGGGCCAACGGTCTTGTCGGTCTTCGTTCCGGTGATGACTGGCATCGTGAAATCCTCCGGAACACCCAGGAGGAAATTCAAGATCTGGGTTTTGACAATTCCCAGGTGATGCCGATGGGTGGTGCATGGGTTCGATTTGATCCGGGCGATACCATTCGGGTATATGGAAGCAGTGACGAATTCGGGGGTTGTAACAAAAATATCGCCGCCGATCTGTTGAATAGCGTATTCCCCAACAAGAAGATTCTGATCCGCCATTCGCAAGGATGCCGGGTTAAGGTATTTGCCGGGAATATTCGTTTGCCCAACGATCAACCTGGTCGATAAAGTCTTGAAGCGTATCGGAAATAAATTTTTCTTTGTGATGAACCAGGTAAAATTTTCTCTTTATCGACAGGTCCGGTACAGGAATAGCTATTAATCGACCGGTTTGAATTTCTTCATCGGCAACTTTCCGGCTTATCAAGGCAATTCCCAGGCCGCTTTCAACGGCCAGTTTAATAGCCCTGTTGCTCGATAGCTCTAAAGAGGAGGTCACGGCGATTTCATTTTTCTCAATAAACTTATTAAAAACCTTATGCGGAGTCGATTTTTTTTCATGGACGATCATGGGATTACCTTCCAGATCCTTAGGCTTAAATTGCTCGCGCCGGCAAATGGGATGATCCGGGGGTAAAATGAAGACAAGCTGATCTTCGAGTATCTCGCGGATGCGTACTTTTTCATGTTCGATTGGATAGGAGATAAATCCGATGTCGCACTCTAAATCGGTAATATTTTTTACCACATGCTCAGTTGGGAGGATATTCACCGATATATTTATCAATGGATGTGCTTTGCTGAAAGGGTTCATAATGGATGGGAGGTAATATGCGCCGAAACTTTCGCTGGCTTGAATGCGAATTCGTCCCTTTTTGCGCTGCTTGAACTCGCGAATATTTTCTTCGGCGTGCTTTTCCAGCTCGAATATCTTTTCGGCAATTTTATAAAGTGCCTCACCAGCATTGGTTAAAACCATTTTTTTTCCGAAATGATCCATCAACCGGATGTCGTAATGCTCCTGCAATCGTTGAATGCCTTTGGTAACTGCCGGTTGGGTAATGAAGAGGTCTTCTGCAGCTTTGCTCAGGTTTCCTCGTTTCGCAGCCATATAAAAAATTTTCAGTTGATTGAGGTTCATATAAAATAACCTGGGGTTATAAATAAAATGATTAAATTGACCTTAGCAGATGTATATTCCTAAATCATCCTTATCTACAAGTAATATTTGTCGATATATTATAAGGGTTGTCAGAAATATGTTTCGAATAAGTCTCTTGGAAACCCCTTTTAATGCAATCGGAACGGTATTTTGACAACGGCTATAAATCACATAGCAAATTTAGAGGAGAAAAATTATGCGGGATCAAGCACAGGTCGTCATCATCGGCGGCGGGGTTTTCGGAACCAGTGTGGCCTACCATCTTGCCAAAGCCGGTTGTACTGACGTTGTTCTACTGGAAAAAGGTGAACTAACCAGCGGCACAACTTTTCATTCCGTGGGTCTGGTTTCCCAGTTCCGTACATCACCGGCCCTAATGAAAGTGATGAATTACACCATCAATCTCTACAATGAGCTGGCCAAAGGGGAGGGTGGCGATTCCCTGGGCTGGCACACGGTGGGAAGTTTAAGACTGGCCAGCAGCAAAGACCGTTTGAAAGCCTTGCAAAGGGAAGTCAGTCGGGCCAATGCCATCGGACTGACAGCAGGTATCATATCGCCCAAAGAAGTTATGGAAAGATGTCCCCAGTTGAACGATGATGATCTTTACGGTGCTGTTTACGTTCCGGATGACGGGCACATCGACCCCAGCGGGATTACATACGAATTTGCACGGCAAGCCAGAAAAATGGGTGTTGAAATCAATACCAACGTGCTTGTTACCGGAATAGAGCTTTCTTCGGCAGGGGAGGTAACCGAAGTCATAACAGACCAAGGCAATATCAAGACCGAATGTGTGGTCAATGCTGCCGGCCAGTGGGCACCGCGCATCGGCGAGATGGTGGGTGTTCACATCCCCATCGTTTCGATGATGAACCAGTATCTGACCACCAAACCCATCGAGGGTCATGAATTGCCGAGACAAACACCGGTGATCCGAGACCCGGACAGACTGTTCTACTGCCGGGAAGACGTGGGTTCCTACCTGGTGGGGGGATTTGAAACCAATCCAAAACCCTGGTCTACCGATGGTGTTTCCTGGGAATTTAACCAGGAACTGCTGCCGGGGGAATGGGAGATATTTGAAGGTATCATGGAAGGCGCCATGAAGCGGATCCCTATACTGAACCAGGCCGAAGCAATCGAACTTATCAACGGTCCGGATGCGTTTACACCGGATGGGTTTTATGCCATGGGACCGGTACCCGGGCTCAAGGGTTTTTATGTTGCAGCGGGGGGTTCTGACAACGGTATTGCCGGCGGGGGTGGTGTGGGTATGCTCATGGCGGAATGGATACTGGAAGGGGAGACGTCCATCGATACCCATGAAATGAATATACGCCGTTTCGGGCCACACCTGACAGACAAAACCTTTCGTGTTGAACAATGCCGTGAAGTGATCCGATACTATTATCACCTGCGTTATCCCAATGATGAGAATGAATGGGGGCGGCCCTTGCGTACCAGCCCGCTTTATGAACGCCTGAAGACAACAGGTGCTGTTTTTGGTTTGAAGAATGGTTGGGAACGGGTCAATTATTTTGATACCGGCAAGCCCTGGCGACAGGCTGGTGCTGATCAGAAAAACTGGGGTTGGGATCGACCGCCTTACTTTGACCAGGTGGGCAGCGAGGTAAAAGCTGCCCGTGAGCGGGTTGCCCTTTTCGATATGACTTCTTTTGGTAAGCTTCGAATACAGGGTTCCGGAGCCCTGGCTTTGCTCCAGGAACTGGCCGCCAATGATATAGACAAGCCGGTGGGCAGTGTTACCTACACCCAGTTCCTCAATCCTAAAGGTGGGATTGAAAGCGATGTGACTGTCACACGTCTGAAAAAGGACCAGTTCAGACTCATTTCCGGAACCTCTTTTGTGTCCAACGATATGGGTTGGATTCAGCTGCACATGCCGGACGATGGCAGCGTGCTGATTGAAGATGAGACCGAAAGTCATGTTTGTCTGGGGTTATGGGGCCCGGCATCACGCCAGGTATTGGGGGGCATCTGCGACAGTGACCTGTCCAATACGGCTTTCCCATACATGACAGCCCAATCGATTGAGATAAACCATATCAGCGTATGGGCCCAACGCGTTAGTTATGTTGGAGAGCTTGGCTGGGAACTTTATATATCACCTGATAAGGCCTTGAGCGTGTGGGATGCCTTGATGACGGCCGGTGTTGCGTTTGGTATTCAACCGGCTGGTTACAAAGCCTTGGATGTCCTGCGGATAGAAAAGGGATATTTATACTGGAGCGGTGATATTACTCCGGTTGATACGCCCCTGGAGGCCGGCTTGGGATCCTTCGTGCGTATGAGCAAACCAAACTTCGTGGGCAGGGAGGCCCTGGAAAAAAGAAAACAGCACGGCCTGGGTACCAGACTGATGGGTCTTACCATGGATGCCGGTGGCAATCTGTACGGGGGCGAATCCGTATATGCCGACGGCAAGGTCATCGACCGGATACGTTCGGGCAATTACGGTTATACCATCGGCCAGGATATTGGTCTGGTATACCTGCCCCTTGAACTGGCAACCGAGGGTCGTGAAATGGAAGTACAGGTGATGGACAAACGTGTGAAAGCAAAGGTTGCAGAATTGCCGCTGGTGGATAAAAAAGGAGAAAAATTAAGAGCATAATCGGGAATATATTAACCCGGCGACTAAATAACCAACCCCGTCATACGAATTTATTTCGATATTCGATATTTCAGCTTCCTTCAAGGGGGGTCTTGAGCTCACCTTTTCCACGGGTGGAGATTCAGCTGGGAGTTCTAATTTATGCCGGCTAAAACAAGTCCGAAAAAAATAGTTGCAATGCCAATTATTTTTGGTAAGTAACGTGTCTCCTTGAGAAGTGCCATGCCGAGTATGGCACCCAATGGAATACTGAGCTGGCGAAATGCGGCCACATAACTGATGTTGGACACATAGTTCATGGCAACCAGAACAATCCAGTATGTAAAATAGATCCCGATGCCGGTAAGGGCTGCCGAGCCTTTATTGGATTTTAGAATTGTTGATATGCCTTGTCGTTCTTTCCGGTTTACGACCACGAACAGAGCCTGCCAGATCGAACTGCTGATCCCCTCCAAAACCATATACAGAAGGGTCCCCTCAACCGGACTCATCGGTTTGCCGGGGAGCTCTCTCAGGAAACGCAAAGCCCTATCATCAGCAATTGTATAGCCTGTAACCCCAAGGGCAGCAAGAACAGCCAACATACAGCAAAGATTATTGTAATTATGGAAATGGAAGTCGGCAAATGTTTTCAATGGCAGAATAATGCAGCCGGAGACGACAAGAATTATACCGACGAAAAACCATCCTCCCGTAGGTTGGCCTGTATTCAATATGAGCGTTAGCAGGAATACCAATATAACAGGTAAGGAGCGTGTCAGAGGATAAGCGATCGAAATGTCTCCAGCACGATATGCCCCGGCCAGCATTCCCATATAGGACGCCAGAAAAAAGCCGGACATAACGACGATGAACCATACCGATGCTGGAACGAAATGTAAAAAGCTTGTGTAATAAAAAAGAATCGGCAAAATACAGATTACGCCGATAACATTCGCCACCAGATAGAATGCCTGGGTCGGATGCTCCTTTTTGCTGATAAAGTTCCAGCCGGCGTGGGTAAAGGCGGAGATTATAAGTAGAACGGTGGCAATTGTTGTCATAGAATTGAATCAGTACCGGGCCCTTTAGAACCTGGTATCTGCTTTCTAACTAAGTTGAAACGCTCATCTTAGTTATTTTCTATCTCACCTATACAGATGTCAATAATGTCCAGGGCGTTGTCCATTTCTTTGCGTGTAATGATCAGTGCCGGGGTGAGGGTGAGAATGTTTCCCATGGTGAGTTTGAAGCTAAGTCCCTTTGAAAGGGCTGCATACATGACTGCTTCGGCTTCATCTGAGGCCCGTTCGCGGGTCTGCCGGTCTTTAACCAGTTCGATTCCCAAAAATAACCCAAGACCTCGGACATCGCCGATCAAGGGATGGCGCTCCTGCATTTTATGCAGACGTTCAAGGGCGTGTTGCCCAAGTTTCCGCGCATGCGCCACGAGGTTGTGTTTTTCGATGTAATGGATAGTGGCCAGTGCTGCCGCGCAGCCGACGGGGCTTTTTTCATGGGTGTAATGGCCCATTGCCCGTTCCCCGGCAACATCCAGCGTCTCTTTGGCGATCATGGCAGCCAGGGGAAATACCCCTCCGCCCAAGCCTTTGCCGATGACAACAATGTCCGGAATGACGCCGAAATGTTCGAAGGTGAACATTTTACCCGTGCGACCAAGTGAATGCGGGATTTCATCAAAAATCAACAAGGCACCGTGGCGGTCGCAAGCATGGCGGATTTTTTGCCAGTACTCGGGCCTGGGGATATAGGGGGTACTGCGGATGGGTTCTGAAATAACTGCGGCAATGTCGCCTTCTTTTTCCAGGATGTATTCTACATAATTGGCACAGGTTAAATCACACCCCCCGCGATCCGAGCAGCCAAAAACACAACGGTATGCATCCGGTGGCGGTACATGCTCGGTTCCCGGAAGCAGCGGGCCCATGTCCTGTCGGAAAATAGCCTCACCGCCGATGGAAATAGTGTCCAGAGTGGCGCCGTGAAAAGAATCCCACATGGAGATCGTTTTATGCCGCCCGGTTGCGACTCTGGCCAGCTTTATTGCCATTCCGATGGCTTCAGCCCCACCAGGACAGAATAAGGACTTGTTAAGATTGCCGGGAGCGATATCGGCTATCTTTTTGGCCAGATCAACGGCTACCCGGTTGGTATAACGGCGTGTGCAAAACGAAAGCTCATCCAGTTGGTTTTTAATGGCGCCGATTATATCAGGGTTGGCGAAACCGACCTGGTGAACATTGTTTCCGTGAAAATCCATATAGCGGCGACCCTGCATGTCTTCGATATAAATACCTTTGCAAGAGCGCATGGTGTTCAAACACGGCGTGGAAAGTGATTGCTTTAGAAAGTAACGAGCGTCTTCATCCAGGAGTGATCGGCTTTCTGTATCGATATGATCCTTTTGCCATTCTTCGCGACGGGGAGATATGTTAATATCTCCTTCGGATTTGTGGAGTCGTGGCATTGTTAATTTCCTTTTTTTTTTGCAATGAAACAATTATTTTTATATCTTACTATCTGGTGGAAGCAGTCTCAGTCAAACGAATTCAGCAAATGGGTCTATAACATGTAATTAATTGTTTTGACTTATTTCCCTGTTATATCTATAGAATCACGATATTCCCATCGCATGAGGGAATTTTTCTGTATTTATGGCGATGAGGACAATCTGTTGGGGGAAACCAATTTTTTAAGGACGGGGTGACTCTGCCATCGAACCAATCTTCTTCATATTGCTGGGAGCCAGCGCATATGTCGGCTGGAATATCGGTGCGAATGATACGGCGAATTGTATCGGCACATCGGTAGGTTGTGGCCTGTTGAGTTTCAAGAGAGCGGTCATCCTGGTAGCTGCTTTTGTGATTCTGGGTGCTATGCTCCAGGGGCACCACGTCATGAACACCATCGGTAAGGGAATTGTCAAAGCCGATTTGAACTATCTGGCTGTTTGCGTGGCGCTGATCTGCTCCGGATTTTTTGTTACGCTGGCCACTTTTTTTCGGATTCCCACTTCAACTTCCCAGGCAATTGTGGGGGGAGTGCTCGGCATTGGTTTGGCATCCGGTGCTGAAATTGATTATTCCAAATTGATTCTGATCGCTGAAAGTTGGATTCTGTGTCCCCTTCTGGTCATGGGATTGGCGTTCGGATTGATGCATCTGCTCCGGTTTGTTTTGAGAAAATTTAACACCAGTTCCCCCCTTTCTCAGCATGCCTTCGGTTGGCTGGCAATATTGTCAGCCTGCTATGTAGCTTATTCAATGGGCGCTAACAATGCCGGCAATGCGGTTGGCCCGGTAGCCAATCTCAACATTTTTCCACCCAGGGTGTTATTGCTCATCGGTGGTGTGAGCATTGCAGTGGGCGCATTTACTTATGGGAGCAACGTTGCCGACACGGTTGGCAAAGGTATTACCCCTCTGGATATTCCCAGTGCGTTTGTAGCCCAGATTTCATCTGCCTTTGGCATGCATCTTTTTTCCATGTTTGGTATTCCGGTTTCAACCTCTTCGGCCATTGTGGGTGCAGTGGTGGGTGTCGGGCTGGTAAAAGGCGCTAATGCAATCAGCAAAAAGACCATTTTGACTATTCTGATTGGGTGGGCATTGACACCGACGCTGGCATGTTTGACTTCTTATTTTATGTATATACTATTAAATATTGTACGACTTTGATGTATTGTTTCACATATGTTTGGGCTTGTATCGCAGGTTGTGCTACATTAAAGACGAAGCGAAATTGTGGCTAAAAACTCTGGGAAAATGCAGGAGAATGTATGATGCTGTTTAAAAAAGAGAAAAAGGTCATTGAGCTGATTTTAAAGCATCTTGATCTGGTAGTGGATTCATTGAAATCCGGAATTCAGGCGGTAGAATGTTATTTGAACGACGACATCGGTAACGCTAAACGACTGGCGCGTGAGGTCAGCAGCATAGAATCTAATGCAGATCTCGTCCGCTATGACCTTCGAGATAAATTGTATTCCGGAGCATATTTGCCGTTGCTGCGGGAAGATATTTACAAACTCATCGAAAGCATTGACAAAGTAGCCAATGCAGGCGAAGCATGCTGCGATTTTTTTCTGAATCAACGCCCGAAGGTACTTGATGAATTGAAGCCCGCTTTTATTGAAGTTGTCAACGAATCCTTGGGAATTGCCGATAATCTTAAATTTGCGGTCCTGTGTTACTTTAAAGGCGAGTGCAAAATCGAAACGGTTCGTGAACATACCAAAGAGATAGGGATGCAGGAGTCTCGGGTCGACAAACTCGAGTGGGATTTAACGAAAGCCATTTTCACGTCAGACATGGATTTCGCTCGCCAGCTTCACCTGAAACTTTGTTTGGATCATATTGTCGAAGTTTCAGACCGCGCGGAAGATGCAGGCGACCAGCTTGAGCTGGCTACCTTGAAGTCTGTGGCTTAGATTTTTTCCTGCATACACTTCTCCAAAAAGATTTTTTCCTGCCTGCCTAAACTGAGAGCAATCCTGTTTTCATTCTGTATGTATTTTTTTACTTGACAAACCCTATAAAAATGGTAGGAAATAATCCTATAAAATTAGTAGGGATTGACTTTTTTCTCCGCCTTCGCAGAATTCCACGGGCTTGCCCGTCTACAGAGATAACGAATTTAAACCAGAGGAAGAAAACATGGCAAAAAGACGACCGTTTGGATGGGGGAAGGGCATCCTTCCAGCCATTATTCTGGCGGGTGTGTTTTTCGCAATCGCGAACGTTTACAGCAACACAGACGTCCATGACATGCGGCCGGATGTTCTGATGATCGATCTCCCGGCAATGCCGAAGGGCGAGAAAATGTCTGCCGTACAATTCCTTCATGATGTGCACACCAAACGCATTCAGGAAAAAAAGAACTGCAGCACATGCCATCTGGAAAAGGATCAGCAGTTTGTGTTCAAATTCATGCGGCTCGATAACGGTACCACCGAGACGGACATGGACATATACCATGAAAACTGTATTGCCTGTCATGAGAAGATAGAAGCAACCGGAGAGACAGCCGGACCCATAACGGGTGACTGTCGATCCTGTCATAAGACCGAGACCGGCATGGGCAGCTCCCGGCAGCCCATGTCTTTCGACAAATCTCTCCATTTTCGTCATGAATCAACAACGGCCATTCAGCCTGAGGATTCAGCGGAGAATATCAACTGCAGCGCCTGTCACCACACCTACGATAAATCCGCCCTGAAAACAGTTTATACCAAGGGCGAAGAGGGCAGTTGCCGGTATTGCCATAAGGAAGAGAAAACAGAGGAAGCTTCATCCATCCGCTCGGCATCGCACGATGCCTGTGTCAATTGTCATCAGACACTGGTGAGTCAACTGAAGAAGGCCGGTCCTACCGATTGTGCCGGGTGCCATAGCGCCGAGGCACAGGCAGCGTTTGAAATAGTGACATCGGTTCCCCGGATGAAACGGAACCAGCCCGATGCCGTCCTTCTTGCCGGCTGGATGACGGATCAGGCCGTGGATGCGAAAAAAGTGACCAAGCAGATGGATCCGGTTCCGTTCAACCATGAGATTCATGAGCGGGCGAATGCAAGCTGCCAATCCTGCCACCACGAAACGCTGAAAAGATGCAGTGAATGCCATACGGAAACCGGAAACCAGGACGGTGGTCACGTTCAGCTTGCTCAGGCCATGCATTCCAATACGTCATCCCAGAGCTGTATTGGCTGCCACGGAGAGGCTCAGAAAGATAAAGACTGTGCGGGTTGTCATGCAGGCATGCCCGGCAAGACATTTGTAGATGAGAATTGCAGCCAGTGCCATCGTGTCGACCGATCGGTTTTGGGCCCGTGGCCCATGAGCAAGATAGAAAAGACCGAAATTGCAACCGAAGTATTAAAGGCATCCGCCGGTACTTCCATGAAACTTGCGGATGACCAGGTGCCGGAAAAGGTGGTCATCGATATCCTGATGGATCAATATGAAGGAGCTCAGTTTCCCCATCGCCAGGTTTTCAGAGGTATTGAATCACGGATAGGGGATAATGGGATGGCAGGTTATTTTCACGATAAGCAAACAACCCTGTGCATGGGGTGTCATCATCACAGCCCGGCCACACTTCAACCTCCCAAGTGCGCTTCCTGCCATGGAGAAGCATCCAAGGGGTTGCAGGACGAGGACGGGCGTCCGGGTCTCATGGGGGCCTACCATGGTCAATGCATCAAATGTCACCAGGAGATGGGAATCAAGGAACCTGCGGCGACGGACTGTGGCAGGTGTCATAAGAAGCGGATCGCTTCTAATTGAACAGGTGTTCCAGAGGGTCCAAGGGGTCAAGGATTCAAGGGTTCGAGGGGCAAAGCGTTTATTGAGTTTATTGGGTTCATTGAGTTGATGGAATGGAACCCCGTTGATGGCTTTCGATTTGTAACAACGAGTATGATTATATACCAAACGCCGTGAGCAACCCAATAAACCCAACAAACACAACGAACCCAATAAACAGAAAATTGAGGTGGTAATATGGGGATATCCCGAAGACAGTTCCTTGGTTGGATAGGCGCAGCAAGCGCAGGTGCGACCGCTGTAAATCGTGCGGAAGCGGCTTCGAACAAGCAGTTCGGCGGTTATCCAGACAGCTTTGGAATTCTGCACGATACAACCCGGTGTATCGGGTGCCGGAAGTGCGAGGAGGCATGCAACAAGGTCAATAAACTGCCGGTTCCGGAACAGCCCTTCGACAATCTGAGCGTTCTGGACGAAAGCCGCCGGACACGACCCGATGCTTACACGGTCGTCAATCGATTCATGAAAAAGGATAGCCAGTTACCTGTATTTGTGAAAAAACAGTGCAATCACTGTCTGGAACCGGCATGCGCTTCAGCCTGTTTTGTCAGAGCATTGAGAAAAGCCAGGACCGGTGCTGTCATTTACGATGCATCCCTGTGTGTGGGGTGCCGGTACTGTATGGTTGCATGTCCCTTCAATATTCCGACATACGAATATAACGAGCCGTTGACGCCGCGCGTGACCAAGTGCACCATGTGCCATCCGCGTATCGAAAAAGGATTACTCCCCGGGTGTGTGGAAATATGTCCGAAAGAGGCCTTGGCATTTGGTCCGCGTGAAAGACTTGTCAAGATAGCCCGGCGGCGTATTGAAAAATATCCGAACGCCTATATCGACCATATTTATGGTGAGCAGGAGATGGGCGGTACCAGCTGGATGACCATTTCCGGAACGCCCTTTTCAGAGATCGGTATGCGTGAAGATCTTGGTAATCAGACCGCTTCCAGCTTTACGGCCGGACCCCTGGCGGCTGTCCCAGTTGTGGTGGCGTTGTGGCCGGTGCTGCTCACCGGCATCTATGCTATTTCAAAGCGTAAAGATAAAATTGCAGACGAAGAACGGATCGATGCCATTGCGCGGACAGTTGCCGATGCCGGCGAGGAGATGAAGGTCAAGGTGGCCGAGATGAAAGAAAGCATGGCCAAGGAAAAGGCGGCTGCCATTAATCTGGAAGTCAAGCGGGCCTTGGAAGATGCTGCCAAGGAAGCGGCAGAAGCGCAGCAGGCGTCTGAAGAGACGGGTTCAGAAACACCGAAGGAGGAAGATTAGATGCCACAAGAGACGGCTCATATAAATAAATCAATTTTTTCGCCTTTTAACGTGATAGCAGGTGTGATTATTTTTTGCGGTTTGATTGTTACCATTCTGCGCTTCACGGGCGGGCTGGGGGCGGTCACAAACCTTGATGACAACAACCCCTGGGGAATCTGGATAGGGTTTGATCTGTTGTGTGGTGTGGCACTTGCTGCAGGCGGTTATGTCACTTCGGCGGCCTGCTATATTTTTGGTTTGAAGCGATACCATTCGGCTGTTCGCCCCGCCATATTGACCGCTTTTCTGGGATATGCCCTGGTGGTTATGGCGCTCCATTATGATGTGGGCAGACCCTGGCGCCTGCCCTATCCGATTTTTCTGTCTCCAGGTACCACATCGCTGCTTTACGAAGTGGGCTTGTGTGTCTTCCTATATCTCACCGTACTCTTTATTGAGTTCAGTCCTGCCACACTCGAATGGCTCGGTTTGAAAAAAATCCGCAACCTGGTGGTTCGACTGACCCTGGTTCTGACAATATTTGGCGTGATTCTTTCCACTCTGCACCAGTCTTCCCTGGGGGCGCTTTACATGATTGCACCATCCAAGCTTCATCCTCTGTGGTATTCGAGCTACCTGCCGGTCTTCTTTTTTGTGTCGAGCGTTTTTGCCGGGCTTTCCATGGTGATATTCGAAGGATCCCTGGCGCATCGCCACCTGCACCACAAGATGGACGAAACCCACTTAAAGGAGAGCGAGGGGGTGGCTCTGGGGTTCGGCAAAGCTGCCGCTTTTGTGATGATGGGATATGTGGGGGTCAAGTTGATTGGTATTGCCATGGACAACAACTGGCACTATTTGGCCACCGGCTGGGGGTTCTGGTTCCTGGTGGAACTGATCGGTTTTGTGGTGATGCCTGCATTTATGTATGCCGTAGCGGCCCGTGAACGGAATCTGCGTCTGGTACGTTGGGCCTCTGCCCTGGCGGTCCTGGGGGTTGTGCTGAATCGCCTGAACATCTCTGTGGTGGCATTCAACTGGCACCTGCCGTCGGCCGATCGTTACTTTCCCAGCTGGATGGAAATTGCCATTTCATTATTCGTTGTGACCCTCGGCGTCGTGATTTATCGATTTGTTACTACGCGGATGCCTATTTTTTATGAGCACCCGGATTATGAGCACAAATAGATACTCGGGTCCAAAGGGCCCGGCACTGATTCAACCCTATAAGGGATTAATATTATGCATATCCAGCGTGTGATAAATTCTAAATCCGAATATCGAAATACGAAACAAATCCAAATATCAAATGCTCAAATGATTTAAACATAGCTTAAACTTGTATCTCCAAGGTCTTGTTTTTAACATTTGAATTTGGATCATTAATTATTGTTTAGGATTTCGAATTTCGTGCTTCGGATTTAAATAACTATCGCTATCGGCATAGCTCTTCGGGAAAAATTGCTCAATTCAGGTGAAAGAGAGGTTTCATGAACTCACTATTCTATACAATGCATGATTTTCTGCTGCATTCGAAAAGCATCACCTATATGCTGATGGGAGCCATCCTTGTCGGGATGCTCCTCTTCTGGCTATTTCTCAGCGGCAGGGATGAAAAGAAGCGAACGTTTTAGTTTATTGGGTTTATTGTGTTCGTTGAGTTGCTTTCAGACGTCTTCCAACCCAATAAACTCAATGAACACAATAAACATCACTAACCCTTGCTCTCAATGGAGGCATCAATGTACGATTTTTTAACCGGCCCGATGTTATGGTTGTCTTTGGGCATTTTTCTGATTGGCATGCTGGTCAGGTTTGTTCTCTATTTCAGAGGATTGAGTTGGCAGCTGGACCGTGTGGCCTACAAAGCCTATCCACTTCAAGGATTGAAAGGGGCCGTGAATTCCATTGTGAAATGGCTCATACCCTTTGGCACCTATGGTTGGCGCAAACAACCCTTTATGACCGTCATCTTTTTCGGTTTTCATATCGGGGCTGTCCTGGTGCCTTTATTTCTGTTGGCACACAACCTGGTTTTGAAGGAAACAATTGGCTTTTTGCTGATTACGCTGAATCCGTTGCTCGCCGATGTTCTCACCTGGGCGGTTGTTGTGAGTGCTGTTTTTCTGGCACTCAGAAGAATTGCCCTGCCCGAGGTCCGGATTCTGACGACATGGTATGATTATATCATTCTGCTCCTAGCCGTGGCGCCTTTCATCACCGGTCTTGTCGCCCGATACGAACTGGGTTCCTACACATTCTGGTTAACGGTGCACATCCTGTGCGGGGAGGCGCTGCTGATCGCCGCTCCCTTCACTAAATTATCGCACATCGTTCTGTTCTTTGCTTCACGGGCGCAGCTGGGTATGGACTATGGCATCAAGCGCGGCGGCATGAAAGGAAAAGGCATGGCCTGGTAAACCAGCCGGGCAATGAACCCAAACAATAAAATCGCCGGAGCGATTTTATCAGACGCGGCTTTGTCGCTGTTTCACAAAAAGCAACGGGAAACAAGCAAATTTAAGGAAGGATGCAGCATGCCTGAAGGAAAATTCTGCAACAAGAAACCAGTAGAAACCGAAGAAGAACTCAAAGCGCTTCTGGGTGATACCGGCGGAAAGCAATATTACGAAGAGATGAAGTCGCTCGACATTGACCATGAGCTGCTTTGGAAAACGATCCAGAACACTTTGAAGTCCAGGATGAAGACGTGGCTGGAAATATGTGCTCATTGCGGCATGTGTGCCGACAGCTGTTTTCTGTACCTGATCAATGATCAGGACCCCAGACAGGTGCCGGCCTACAAGATTCAATCGACACTGGGTGAACTTGTCAAGCGCAAGGGAAAGGTGGACAACGAATTCATGCACATGGTCATGGAGACGGCATGGGCCAAGTGCACCTGTTGTAACCGCTGCGGCATGTATTGTCCCCACGGTATCGATATGGGTATCATGTTCGGCTATGTCAGGGGGCTTTGTTATCAGCAGGGGTTCGTTCCCTGGGAAATGAAAATCGGTGCCGGTATGCACCGTGTCTACCGTGCACAGATGGACGTTACGGATGAGGATTTCGTGGAGACCTTCGAGTGGATGGTGGAGGAATATGAAGAAGACTACCCAGGTCTCGAGGTCCCGGTGGATAAGGAGGGCGCCGATATTCTCTACACCGTGAACGCCAGGGAGGTAAAACACTATCCTGAAGATCTTGCCGAAGCAGCAATTCTTTTTCATTTGGCCGGTGAGAACTGGACTGTACCCACCAGTGGGTGGGAGCAGACAAGCCTGGCCATGTTTGCCGGTGACTGGGCGGCGTGCAAAATGCAGGTGGAACATGTCTATGCCGCCATGGAGCGACTCAAGCCCAAGCGGATGGTGGGAACGGAATGCGGCCATGCTCACCGCGCCACCGTTGTGGAAGGACCCTACTGGGCCGGCAGGAGTTCGGGCAAACCCCCTGTGGAATCGATCCATTATGTTGAATGGCTTGCCGAAGCGCTTCGAGAGGGAAAACTCAAGATAGACCCGACCAAACGCCTAAAAAAACCGGTTACGCTCCAGGATTCCTGCAACTACGTCCGCAATAACGGTTTAAAGGATATTACGCGTGAAATCATGAGCTATATTGTTGAGCCCGGCTATTTTATGGAGATGTCACCGAACCGGGAACACAATTACTGCTGCGGCGGCGGCGGAGGGTTTAACGGCATCGGCCTCTTCCGACCCCAGCGAAACAAGGCGCTGATTACCAAACGGGACCAACTGTTGCACAGCGGTGCCGAATTGGTGATTTCTCCTTGTCATAATTGCTGGGATGCGATTCGGGATTTAGAGGAGGAATATAAAATCGGCATAAAATGGTCTTTCCTCAAACCCCTGGTGATCAGTATGGTCGAAATTCCTGAGCACTTAAAACCAAAAGAATAGGGTGTTGGACTTTCTCGGCAACCCGCCAATGAGGTGACGTATGTTTAAGAAAATACTATTTGCCACATCCGCTACGGAAGCCTGTGACCATGCCGCACGGGTGGCCTTCAACATGGCCCAGTCCTATGATGCAAAGATATGTATCTTTCATGTGCTGGGGGTACCCACACGTGGTTTCAGCCAGGTGGTGCTGGACGTCAAGACAAAGGAAGAGGTTGTTGTTGACGATGAATACATTGCCTGGGTCGAGGAGGAGATCAAGGTCCACTATTCAAAACAGCTTGAAACGACCCGTAATTTTGAAATCAAAGTGGCTATAGGCCTGCCGCATCGGGAGATTTTAAGAGCAGCCCGGGAATTAGGCCCTGACCTGATCGTTATGGGCGGCAGCACCGGCGATGACGAAGATTCCGTCTATAAAAAGAGCCTGGTGGGCTCTACGCTTCAACGTGTGGCCAAAGTGGCGCCTTGTCCCTTGCTGGTGGTCAACCGGCCGGCGGCTTCCTTCTGGGGTGGGATGTCCAATGTGATTTTCGGTACCGATTTTTCCAAGGCGTCCGATGCTGCTTTCCGGTTTGCTCTGCAACTCGTCAAAACACTGGCTTGTGAACTTCATATTTTCCACGCCCTCGATATCGGCAGTATGCATTTGGGAAGAATTATGACGCAGGATGAAATCGAGTCGAATATTCGAGAATCCCTCAGGAGAATACGGGGTCGATACATACCCGAAATGAAAGATGTCCCGGAATACGATTTTGAGGTTTGGGAAGGCATCCCCTATGTAGAGATTGTGAAGTATGCACGGGAAAAGCATGCCGATCTCATCATCATGGCGCACCACACCCAGAAAGCGTCCCGGGAGGATACCCGACTGGGGAGTAATATCGAGCAGGTAATTGTCAGGGCCGGATGTCCGGTTATCAGTATCAATCGCTAAGTATGTGTATTTTATAGCGACAACGTCGCGTATCATATAATCGTAACACGATTCTATTATGGAATGGTTTACAGGAAGAGAGGGATGAATGAAAAAGATACTCATTGTCGACGATGATCCCAATATCATTGACTACCTAACCAGCTTGTTTGAGGACAACGGCTACAGCACCTTTTCAGCATGCGATGTCAAGGAGGGCCTGGAAATCGCCGGAAAGGAAATACCGGATCTGATTACACTCGATCTTGAAATGCCGGAGGAGTGGGGGCCGCGCTTTTATCGAAAAATGTGCCAGGAAAAATCATTGAAAAACATTCCTGTAATCGTTATCAGCGGTCTTTCCGGAGGGGATCATGCCATCGGCAAGGCTGTGGCTTACCTGTCGAAACCCTTTGATCGCGAGAAGCTCCTGAAAATCGTGAAAGAAACACTGCAATAAATTCGTTTTACGAATGAGGAGTGGAACTATCCATGTCCGATGAAATACTCATCATAGACAAAGACACCAGCCACGCCAAGGCACTGGGTATTTATCTGGAGCGTAAGCGAATGGAAGCTTACATGGCTTCCACCTGTGAAGATGCCATAGTACTGTTCGATAATATCAGTGCGGAAATTGTTCTCGCCGATCCAGGACTTCCAGACATGGAGATGATTTTCCTGCTGAAGCGGATCAAAGCGACGCATCCGAAGCTGCAGATTATCGTTATGGTGACACCGGATCAATTTGATCATGCCATGGCGGAACTGAAGCATGACGCGGTGCATTACCTGATGAAGCCGGTAAAGAGCACTGCTCTGGATATGGCGTTGTATCAGGCCAAATCCTGGATCTCATTGAATAGCCGGCTCAAGGCTAATGAGAAAAAACTGAAAACTTTTCGCCATACCCAGAACTTGTTTCAACAGCTATTCGATGAAGTCCCCTGTTACATTTCCGTACAGGACAAGCAGTTCCGCCTCACTGCGACAAACAAGATGTTCAAAAAGGATTTTGGTGATGAAATTGGCTCCCACTGCTACGCAGTATACAAACACAGGGGGTCGCCTTGTCAGGAATGCCCCGTGGCGGACACCTTTGAGGATGAACGTCCCCACACCACCGAAGAGGTTCTCACATCGAAGTCGGGTGACCAATACAACGTTATCACCTGGACCGCACCCATACGTAATGGTGACGGAGAGATAACCCAGGTCATGGAAATGTCCACCAACATCACTCAGATCCGGCAGCTCCAGGATCATTTGACGTCTCTGGGACTCATGATCGGATCCATGTCCCACGGTGTCAAGGGGATGCTGACGGCCCTGGACGGGGGTATCTACCAGCTTGAAACAGGTCTGGAAAAAAGGGATAAAGAACGCACAGACCGGGCCTTTGGCCAGGTCAAGCAGATAACGGGAAGAATCCGCAAGATGGTGCTGGAGATTCTCTATTATGCCAAGTCAAGGGAACTGCGCTACCAATCCATTGACATTGCTGAAATGGCCGACAAAGTAGTGGGAGATGCCATGGCCATAGCGGCCAAAAACGGTGTGCGACTGGAGGCGAACATATCACCTTCTATGGGTTTTGTTGATGTAGATCCCACCTGGCTGCAGGCTGCCCTGGTCAATTTTGTGGAAAATGCCATCGATGCCTGCACATATGATCGCAGCAAGGAGGATCACATCGTTAAATTCGATGCCTTTGAAATAGCCGAAGACCGCATATGTTTTATCATCCAGGACAATGGTATGGGGATGGATCAGGAAACCAGGGAAAAGATGTTTACCCTCTTTTTTACATCAAAAGGCTCCCAGGGAACGGGACTGGGATTGTTTATCGCCAACCGTGTTATCCGTTGGCACGACGGCAGCATCAACGTAGAATCTGAACCCAAAAAGGGTTCCCGGTTCCAGATCTGCCTGCCCAAATTCAAACCGGATCAGTCGAAAATGATCGATATCCCCGGAAAGGGGCTGGAAATAGAAAAAAATGAGGCTGACAACAAAAAGTAGATATGGAACACGACTCATTCTCGATCTAGCGGTCAATGCGCAGAAGGGGCCCGTTCCTCTGGGTGATGTATCCAAACGTCAGAATATCTCTCTGAAATACCTTGAACATCTGATTCGAAAACTGAAAGAAGCAGGGCTGATCAAGAGTCAGAGGGGACCCTATGGCGGTCACATGCTGAAAAAGAAGCCACGTGACATTACGGTGGGGGATATTGTCCGAACGCTGGAAAAGACAACCGCCATCACCGACTGTGCGGAGACGGAGGATAAACTATGCGGGGTGTGCAACAGGGCCGGAGACTGCCTTTCCCGCTGGGTGTGGATCGAGGCCAGCGAGGCCATGTTCAAACGGCTGGATGAAATTACCATCGAAAGCCTGACCACCATCGAACTCAAGCAGATATAGCCCGAACATTTCATGAAACTTGACGAGGAATATTTTATTCTATCATTTAAAACCTGGTCCTTTGGGCCAGGTCAGAGATGTTTGGCTATGCCGATGTCGTTAGTTCCTTAAATCCGAAGCACAAAACTCGAAATCCTAAACAATACCTAATGATCAAAATTCGAATGATCAAAACAAGACCTTGGCGATGCAAGTTCAAACACTATGTTTGAATCATTTGAGCATTCGATATTTGGATTTGTTTCGTATTTCGATATTCGGATTTAGAATTTATCATAAGTTGAATGTGCATAAAATTAATCCCTTACAGGATTAAATCAGTGCCGGGCCCTTTGGACCCGGGTATCTACTCATGGTTTTCCGGAAACTATTTCCCGGAAAAAGAGCTCATCCTCGGCATATAAGGCACCGTCTTCAAGCCGGATGGCATTTTTCTTATAAAGGTTCGCCAGAGACACATCCAGAGACACAAAATCTTCGGTTCCGGCTTGCATTTGTGAACGGATATGGTGGGTCTCTTCTTTCCGGATACGCTTTTTGATACGGTGAGTGTTGACCAGTTTTTCCAGGGCCAGCACCCGGCGGTCACCTTTCCTGGCGGGTATCAGGCGCTGGGCCAGACAGAGCAGGAGGCAGTCGGCCAACATCTGGCGCACAAGATTCTGCTCGTGGGGTTCGAAGGAATTAATCACGGTTTCGATGACGGAAGTGGAGCTGTTGGCGTGGATCGTGCTCAGTACCAGATGGCCGGTGGAGGCAGCTTTTATGGCGATTTCGTAGCTTTCCTTGTCGCGCATTTCACCGATAACAATTACGTCCGGTGCCTGACGAAACACATTTCGCAGGCCTTCACTGAAGGATTGGGTGTCTCTGCCGACCTGGCGCTGGTTGATATTACTCATCTTATGCTGGTGAAGATATTCGACCGGGTCTTCAAGGGTCACAATGTTGCATCGCCGGTTGGTATTGATGATGTCCACCAAGGCGCAGAGGGTTGTTGACTTGCCATGTCCGGCAGGTCCGGCAATCAGAATCAATCCCTGGGGTTTGAGGCAAAAATCTCTCAGCCAATTAGGAAGGTTGAGTTGTGAAAATGAAGGAATTGTTTCCGGGAGGTTTCGAATGGCAATGGCGATGGAACTCCTCTGTCTGAAAACATTCGCCCTGAAACGGCCGATGCTCGGATAGGTGATGGCAAAGCCTATGTCATTGCTACCGAGAAAGCGCTCCCAATCCTCACCGGACAAAAACTCCCTGGCATATTTTTCGCAGTCATCCGGTGTGAGCGGTGCCATATTCAGTCGCCTTACCTCATTGCTGATTTTGATACAGGGAGGGGCACCCGGCGTCAGGAGCATATCGCTGGCATCAGATTTTACCAGGTATTGCAACAATGAAATAAAGGGCGGCGCCTTGCTCATTTTTTCCCAGGAGTTTTCAACCATTTTCCGGATCGATTCCCCCCGCAAACCACTCGAGGCATCCGTCAACAGGATTTTTCTGGCCGCTTCCATCATAAAAGAAGGAATCATTACGGGTTTGATTTTTTTTCCCAGAGAGAATCCGAGTTCGCTGATGATTTCAAAATCGTTGGGGTTGACCATGGCCAGGGTGAGCGAGGTTTTGTCTGCAAATACGGGTAGTATCTTCGCGTTGAATATTTTTTCCCGTGGTATCAGATCAAGCACGGATTTTTCGATGTCGATTTTAAACAGGTTGACGGTCTGAACACAACTCTGACGACTTAAAAAAGCCAACAAGTCATCGATAACGATATACCCCAGCTCTAGCAGAATGGAACCCAGTTGTCCACCTGTCTGGATTTGTTTTGTAAGTGCCTGCCGCAGCTGCTCCTTGGTGATGAGCTTGCTCTCGACGAATGAGTCCCCTATGCGCTGTCTGCATGTAGGCTTTGCTGTCTTCCGGTCGATATTTTTTGCCATAGTGGATACCTCGATTCTAT
The DNA here is from genome assembly GCA_003647375.1 of Deltaproteobacteria bacterium. The sequence continues at coordinate 2,227 of QMMS01000011.1, read as the reverse complement.
TCTTCGTATGCGTACTTATTTTCAAGGGCGATATTTTCGTCTTCAGTGATAATGTCGAATTCCACAAGGATGTCACCGATCCCGGCGTCTCGTAGCACATCGATTTTCATGATGGTGTCCGGTTTCTTTTTTTGAACGCTGAAGAAGGTGTATCGGAGGTTGAGCTTTTCTTTTTTGAGGGTTCTGACTGAGTTCATGATGTTGACATCTTCGCCGCCTGTATAAATAAAATGATACGCTAACAGCATGTAGCAAAAACCAGCAATGATTGCATACAGAAGGTATTTTTTGAGGGTTTGTACCATATTGTCAAGGTCTCCTATCTATCACAAAATATTGGTTTTCACGGGTGTAACTATTCAGCCGCCGATCTACGCTGATCATCACTGATATTTTTTCTTTTATTATCATATAAGTATAATATCTGTAATTTCTTTGTTTTTAAACATAGCTGCGTTCATCTGTGTGAATCTGTGGCTGAATAGTTACGTCCGGGTTACATGGAACCATGGGATGCCGTCAAGGAAATAGCACCGCTTTTGATGGAATCCCCGGATCAGGGCATCAGGTAGAAACCCAGATCTTTGTCGTAGAGTTGAAAATTGATAAATATCGCATTGATCGTATTTTTATCCGAAGCGGTTACTTTTGCTTTCCGTTGGATAAACGTTTTATTATTGTCGTCCAGATAAAAGGAGACTTCCAGAGTATCGTTCTGCATGATAAGATTTCCGGAGGTTAAATTGACAAAATCAATACCGCTGAGCGAAATGCTTTCGACTGCCATCCTGCCGGCATCGCCTGTCTTTTCATTGCGATATTCGCCGGCAAAATCGACGGTTTTACGATAAAATTTCCTGAATTCGATGATGCAGCGAAATACATTGCCGCAGGCACATCTTGCCTTGATGCCCCGGTTGGATGTTTTGTATTCATTCGCATTGAAGCTTTTTGAAGTGTTGCATTCCGGACATGTGATTTTCACAGTATCGTTGGCATTTGCATAGAAGGTATGAAACGCATTTGTTTCAATAATTTTCATATGAGGATTCTCCCAGGATATTGGATCGATTCATACAATTCAATAGGAATATAAATAAAATAGTATCATTTTTCAATTTATTTTTTTAAAATGAAGCTTCTCGCAGTTGTGCACGGTGAAAAACTCGCTAAGCCTAATAACGACGACGTATCAAATGGGATAAAGAGTATATGTATAACCCTTTACAAACACAGTGTAATAAGCTCCCTGGTGTTGATTTGAAAAAATGCCTGTCGTGTGGTTCCACTGAAAACATGGGTACCCGAAAATACTGCTCCGTGGCGTGTCGGAAAAAACTGCGACACCAGCTGAACGTCCGAACCGGTCTCTTGAAAGCCCTCAATACACGATATGCAACGTTTTACTTTACGGAGGAGTTGCTGATCATGGATGTACTCCCACTCGGTTCAATAAAGATATACAGTTTTCTTTTTACGAGGTCCCGGAACAGGAAACCAGCGGAGGATTTTTCGGAGTTATGCAATATTTTGGGGAATGCATGGTGGGGGGAGATGAAACGGACCAATCGGGGGTATCTTGCATCACGACATGTGCTGAATCAGGCGGCCCTGGAGGATTCATCGGCCGAATCGATCCAGCCGGTGGTGGTGAAGATTCCTGCCGTCAAGGGAAGCGGAAAGTCTCTGGTGTATCTGAAACTCGATAGAGAGGTTCTCCATTCAAAGAAACTCAAGCAGGTTATCAAGTCGGCTTACCGGCGTCAGGCCAGAATCGTTCACCCCGATATGGGTGGTGGAAAGGACGCTTTCCGTAAGGTTTATCAGGCATACGAGGACTTGATGGCGTGGGCCGAGGAACCGAGTTTTCTGAAGCGCAGTGGCTTTCCGGACAAATGGTTTTATGACGGGAATAAAAACAGGTGGGTACAGCCGGTGCCTAACTGAAGGGTCGGAGGGTTTGAGGTTTGGAGGGTTGAAGGGAACGAGGGGCCAAGGGTTCGAGGGTTCAAGGGGAGGCAATAGTTCGGCTCAACTGCCAAACCATAAGCTGTAAGCCAATGTCATTAACTTAGGTAATATGCGGTTCCATGTAATGTAGCGCAGGTCTTTAGACCTGCAAAAAATGATGATTTTATAAAGATGAACGTCCAACATCGAACATCGAACGTCCAATGTTGAATGAAAACAAAAAACCAATACCGAATTATTTCTGTTTCTTCATCTT
>QMMS01000010.1 GCA_003647375.1 Deltaproteobacteria bacterium | reverse complement strand
ATGGTCTTTTTCCGCGATATCGGCGTTGGACGCCATGATTTAACTCCTCAAAATAGCACGCTATTACTCCGGGTTAAATCTGTCGTCCGCCTTGATCTCACGTAAAAATCCTCATTTCTGGACGGACACTAACTAATTTGAAACGCTCACCTTAGGTCCTGTTCATCGAATCCCTTTAGCCGTTCTTCCGTCAGCGGGTGCGTCGATAAATAATTGATCCATTTTCCAGACGCGATATCCGGCGCGGTTGCCTTCTGGTTTTCAATCCGGCGCATTAAAAAAGCAAAGTGGGCGGGTGATATGCCACTGGTGTGCATGCTGGTTAAAGCATATTCGTCCGCCTCCCTTTCAAATTTTCTTGAATATGCCAATTCCGTCAACAAAACCGGCAAACCAAGGAAAAGTTCTGACGATCCCGACACATCCCCTGTAATCGCCAATAGAACAAAGCCCAAAATAGAGTCCTGAATCAGTCTTCTCATACCATGCCGATGTACAATATGTCCTATTTCATGGGTCAGAACAGCTAAGAGTTCATCGTCATGTTCTGCTATCTGAATCATTTCATCTGTAAAAACAATGACACCGTTGGGCAGGGCAAATGCATTCGGGCCTATCCTCCCGCCTTTTCTGAACACGATCTCCAACATATAATCTGAATGCATCTCCATCACCGGCTGGAAGTGTTTCAAGATTCTCTTTTGGGTTTTAGCATCCAGTTCCGACGGTTCGAAAACAGATCGATCCAAGATATCAAGTGTTTGACTGCTGGCGAAACTAAGCATGGAGGGAGGGAGTCTGTAGGCGATCGTTTTGGCAACCCATGGAATCCCATAAGACATACCACCCCAGAGAATAAAAAGCAGCAATGCCAGGGCAGGTAAAACATACCGCCAGTGACTCTCCAGTCTGTAAACGATTTTGAGCCACGACGGTTTTGTAAATCGGGTTTCTATCCGGTCAACCGTATCATTGTCGTCAGTCTCAAATTTTTCACCTTGAGGAAAAAGAAGGTAACGTTGCGTATTGGCCAACCTTGGCGATATTTCAATATCAAAACGTGACCTGCTCAGGATCAGGCCACCATCGCTCATCCGTTCAATGCGAACAGCACCGTTATCGTAGACAATGCACACAACATCCTCTGCTGCCGATGTTCTCCCATCATACCATTTCCCTTTAGCGGAGATCATAAACCAAAGTCCATATCAAAAAAATCACCGATCTCTTCACCAATGGCACTCACTTGCTTTTCCTCGTCGGCAATGAAGCCCTCAAGGTTTCCGGAAGCCAACAACGCTATATGCTGAAGTTTGTATTGAACGGTCCTGACCTTTGCCCAGGGAAAGAACAATCCCAGGGTTACCGCAACACCCAGGGAGTTGGTCAAAACAAGCATCATATATTCGCCTGTTTTCAATCCAGCCTCAAACCGGTGATGGGATAGACTGCTGGTGTTGAATAGAAGATTGGTGGTCTTCACTGAAAAATAAGCCATCAGGTAAAGGTATAAAACCAGGAATACCAGGGCGGAAACAGGCGGAAGGAAGAAGGCGGCTACCGCCATAAGAATAATTCCGGTAATGATCGGAATGAGAGCACCGAAAAAAATCCGATAATACTCCCGTGCCGTTGCAGTAAAGACAAAGGCGGTTCTGCCGTAAACGGTGTTTTCGACAACAAATTTTTTCTGACGAAAAAACACATAGGGAGAAAGAGCACCCAGCGTCAGGGCTGCTGCAAGCGGCCACAGAATGTAGACCTTTACGGCTTCTTTGATACTTCCCTTGAAACCGAATCGAACATTTCTCAAAGCACTGTTACGCGCATTAAATACAAGCGACCGAACGATCAACCAGGGAAGAATCAGAATAAATACCAGACTCATAATACCGGAAACAAGCGGAAGCAAATTAGACAACGCCGAGTAAAGAATAAAAAAACCGACAACGATAAGACGTCCTTTGAGGATTTTTACAGGGTCGGCTAAATATTCAAAACTGCTCCCAAAAAGCTTCGTACTGCCATAAAAGTACTGCTTACGTCTCACTTTGGCCCAGGCCGAGTAAATGCCGATTGTGATGACCGATAAAATAATATTCACAAGCCAGATTTTAAAGTATTCCGACCCCGAGCCGCTGAATTCAAAGGGAACTTTTGAAACCCCATCCCCTTCTTGTGAAGATTCCGGATCAGCGCTCACATCTTCTTCTGCAGGTGCCCGATCCGCTTTTTTAACTTTTTCCGTTTCAATAGGTTCTTGTTTTATCGTTCCTTCATCAGGGGGTACCTTTGATGTTTCTCCGGAATCGGGCTCTTTCTTGCTTCTGGTCAAAGTGACTTCCATCCCTATTCGTCTCAGAGCAGTTTCATACTTTTTAGCAGAAATCTCATCCGTATTCTTTTTTAAAGCTATTCCTTTGCTCTTAAGTATTTTCATGGCTTTTTCTTCGCTGATTGAAAACAGATCCATCAGTTTAGATTTTACACCATCAATATCGAAACCCGGAAGTAATTTCCCACGATATACAACATCATAAAATACAGGTGTCATAGCTCCTCCTATCAGTATAAATGAAATGGTGATACATCATCACGAACAACCTTAGCCCGAACATTTTTAGAAAACAATTCTTGTTTTTTCTTTCATCATTATTCTATTATTAGATTTATGGACATCTGGTTTTTCGTCATGGAACTGGTGATGCTGCTGGGCGGCGCATTTCTCTTGGGCGCCCTGGCCCAGCGTCTGGGACAGAGTCCCATACTGGGATATCTTCTGGCAGGCATCATTGTCGGCCCCCTGCTGTTCAACACGGCCGCTGTCAACCAGGCTTCCGAATTGGGGGTTGCCCTGTTGCTGTTTTCCATCGGCCTGGAGTTCAGCTTCAAGCAGTTGATGAAAATGGGACGCATGGCATTCGGCGGGGGTACCCTGCAGGTGGTGATGACCATGCTGGTGGTGACCTTGGCATTGTTTTCCATGGTGGGTCTCCCCCGTGCCCTCACACTGGGAGCCATTCTGGCATTGAGTTCTACCACCATGGTGCTGCGGTTGCTGGTGGACCGAGTGGAAATCGATTCGGTCAAAGGCCGGACATGCCTTGCCATTCTTCTGCTACAGGATATCGCCATCGTTCCCCTGGTGCTGATGGTGAGTTTCTTTACACCGGCTGCGGCAGAGATGAATATCGGACTGCACATCCTCAAGATGACCCTGTCGGTCATCGGACTGGCCACTGTTCTCTATTTGCTGCTATATTATCTGGCCCCGATATTACTGAGTGAGGCCAAACTCTTTGCCAATCGGGAATTAACCGTTCTGCTGAGTATCGCCGTGGGTTTCGGTGCCGCCTGGGCAGCCCACAAACTGCATCTTTCCCCGGCACTGGGTGCTTTTGTCGCGGGCATGCTGCTGGGAGAATCCCCCTTTGCCACCCAGGTACGAGCCGACATCGGCTCCATGCGCATCATCATGGTCACGCTTTTTTTTGTTTCAGTTGGCATGCAGGCCAAGCCCATGTGGTTTGTCACCCACCTCCCCTGGATCGCACTCGTTTCCATGCTAGTTCTGATGCTGAAAACCGTGATTATTTATGGCGTCACTCGCCTGTTCAGTCTCGACAACCGCCAGGCTCTGGCAACAGGTATCACCCTGAGCCAGGTGGGCGAGTTTTCGTTTGTACTGGCGGCCGCTGCCCGTAGTGGCGATGTGCTTACAACCGATACGGTGGATCTGTTAGTGTCGGTGATCATTGTGTTGATGCTGGTCACCCCTTACCTGATTAACCACGCCGATACCTTTACAGAGCGACTCCTTGCACTGATTTCCCACCGCAAACCATTGGCAGCAGATCTTTCTTCGTCCATACAGCCGGTTCCGGCCAACCAGGTACTGGTGGTTGGGCTTGGACCTGCCGGGCGACAGGTAGTGAAAACGCTGGTAGCGCACCGGCTGGAACCTGTGCTCATCGATGTAAATCCCAAGAGCCGTGATTATGCCCGTCAACAAGGTCTTCGCCTACATCTTGGAGATGCAGGCCACGAGGAGATATTGATGCACGCCGGCCTGGCCGATGTGTGCATGGCGGTGGTGACGATTCCTGACCCCCATGCTGCAGTTCAGGTCGTGGCCATGATCCGGCGGCTGCGACCTCAATTGCCGATTGCTGTCCGCTGCCGGTATAACCGGCACACGGCAGATCTTCAGGAGGCCGGCGCCGACATCGTCGTCGACGAAGAGATCACCACGGGAGACATGTTGAGTCGGCAGATCGTAGAGCATCTAATCGATGAATCGGGCGCTCTGGTAGCCTGTCACCGTTGCGGGCAAACACCGAAGTAGAGTAACAATCCCATGGTTGAAAAGGACAGTATTTTTTTAACGATAGAGCAGGCAATTGCTGCCGTATGCCTGGATTTCAGGCAGTATGAACCGCAAGTTCTCCTTTTTAGCGAAATTATCAGTGTACTATCAAAAGGGGATATCATTGCTAAACGCGTAATGGGGAAAGACGGCCTCTGGATCAGCATGACCGGCCAGCGGAAAATGTGCTGGCTGGAAAATTTCGAACTGATAGAGACCATGTGTGACATCATTTCTAACAGCAAGGCCGATCCCATAACGCTGACTGCTGTATGTTCCCGGGTGTTCCAGACACGTGCATTCACGGAGAAAGATCCCACAAGCGGCCAGCCGGGTGTTCGCATATTGACGGGCATGGAAGATTTTACATGTCGTCAATGCGGCAAATGCTGCCGGACACTCGATTATCACAATGAAGTCACGTCCGATGATGTGGCCCGGTGGGAACAGGCAGGCAGAAGCGAAATTCTTGACTGGGTGGGTACTTTTCAAAAAAACGGCCGGGAGGCGGTGTACCGGATCTGGATAAAGCCGGGCACCAGAACATTTGCTGAAACATGTCCGTATTTACAGAAAAAGCCCCATGAAAACCGGTGGGCCTGCCGTATACATGATGTTAAACCCCAAATCTGCCGCCAATATCCAGTGAGTCGCAAACACGCCATCATGACCGGGTGTCCGGGATTTGAACCCGAATAAAACCGAAAAAATGGTGTCAGCTTTTCAATAAATATTTATGGATCCAATTTTTGAACATTACATCCTGTATTTTATAGTAATTATTTTTCAGTACGATGTCACTACCGACGAGTTTTTCCAATGACCGGGTAACTTGCGAGCCTGCCTTAAGGTCAGCTGATTGCAGAGCACTTGCATAAAATATATCCTTGCCGCCAGTAAGTATGATGAGTTTGAGCGTTTTTTTCTGATTCAAGGTAAGAGAATCCCAGAGATTTAAATATTCATTCTGGCTGGTTTGAAGAACTTTCAGTTCTATCTCATCAACTGTTTCTCGGGAAATCGTCGTATTTTTTTGTTCCCACAAATAAAATAAAAATTGTTGCACATACATCGGGTGGTTTTCACAGCGTAAAACGATCTCCTCTATGAACTCGGCTCCGATCTTCCGGCCTGATTTCCCAAAGAGATTCTTAGCCCACGACACATACTGGCTGGTCTCTATTTTTGACAATGGGTAACTTTGAGCCAGCTTATAGAAAGCTCGATTCTGATTGGAAAAAATTTCATTTAGAATGTGACGTTTGCTGCCGCAAAATATATAACTGATATTGTCGTGCTGCTGGATTATTGCCCTGAGTCTTTTCTCAAATCCCGCCTGTTTATAATTCGCAATTTCCTGAAACTCATCAAACACCACCAAGAGTTTGCGGCTTTTGGAAAAACTGCCTAGCAACCCCAATGCATTACTTAACACCGCTTCATCGTAGCTTGAATCAAAGGAAATGGAAATACCGGGTGAATTGCTGATGGGGTCGATAGACAAACCGAACTTAACCGACTGAATCGCACCGCGAACTAGTTGAGCCAGTTTTTCAAGCCTGGATTCGATTTGGCTCAAACTCGTCAGAATGGCAGCAACAAAATCCTTTTCAGACAAGGTGCCGTATAATTCAACATAGAGTGTACCGAATTTGGGTCGCTGCCGATCGAGTCGTTCGAAAAGCTTAAAAATAAGTGAACTTTTCCCATAGCGCCGGTGAGAATACAGGAGTATGTTCTGAGATCCCCTGATAAAACCGAGCAATTCCGTTTGCTCGGTTTCCCGGTTGCAAAATGCTTTGCCTTTTACAATGCCGGTATAACTGAAAGGATTTTCCATGTCACTAGCGCGCTGGATATCTTAATAAATTATTTATTCGTAACATTATGTTAGTTAATTAGTACACAAATTGTTTTTTGTCAACCCAATATGCAATTCGCTATGCTCTGCTCATGTTTTGATCAATACAGATGGTGTCAAATCTTGAATAGTGAATAAATTAGGCATAGGCCTTATAACTACTCCAGCCATTTTTCCAGACTGTAACTATACCCAGAACTGCGGATACCTCCGGTGTGCCGGTATGTTGTTGATCAATAACGCTATAAACAGCATAACCACGGCTCCGGTTCCAACAGGAATTAATGCATATAAAAAACCAAGTTCGTGGATTTGCGGGCTTCCTATAACAGCAATCAGGGCGGTGGCCCCGCCGGGGGGATGAAGGGTTTTCGTGGCATGCATGACTGCGATTGCGGTCGCAACGGCAAACGCCGCGGCAAACCACAACGTGCCATTAAACATCTGGTAGGAGGCTACACCGATGATGGCTGATACAATATGCCCCCCGACAAGATTTCGCGGTTGGGCCAGTGGGCTTTCGATTGCACCGTATATGAGAACTGCCGAAGCACCGAAAGAACCGATGATCATGATCAGATCATTGCGGTCAAGAAGATTATGATGGATTACGGCCACTGCCAATATACCCACAAAAGCGCCGATCCAGGACCAGATTATTTCGGAAAAAAAAACTGCCGGTGGACTTTTCTTAATTCCTCTCATCTTTCTAAAGTAGTTCATTTCGCATTCCTATTTGTATATCTTCCGGGTGACTTCCGCCACCACGATAGTGATGTTGTCATTTCCTCCATTTTCCAGAGCTGCCCCGAGCAGCGATCTTGCCCGGGATTCTATACTGCTGCTTTTCCTGAGAATTTCAGCCATTTTTTCATCCGGAATGGTTTTGTGAAGTCCGTCTGTCATGAGGATTACAAGATCTCTTCGTTTTAATCCAAGGCTTCCGGATTCAGGCTCACAGTACCCGCAGCCGATGTATTGATCCATTACATTTCTGGAATAATGGGTAGACACATGTTCGGGTCTGATTTCCTCCTCTTTTACCAAAAACCGGGCAAGGGTCTGATCCTCGGTTATCTGGAGTAGCCTTGATTCACGAAAAAGGTAAAGGCGACTGTCACCAACATGAACCCAGTACGCCTTATCTTCCCTAATGACGGCGCAAAGGAGCGTTGTTCCCATCGCCTCCAGATCCGTGTACCTTCTCGATTCTTCCAGAATTGCCTTATCGCTTTCATTAGCAAAGGCGGTCAACTGCTCGGTTTCGAACCCTTTCTCGACAGAACGCATACCCGCCAGTCTTCCGGTTATAATCTCAGCAGCGTAGTCACCTGAAACCTCTCCGCCCAGTCCGTCCGCGATACCGACAAGTGTGGCTCCGTCCTCCAGTATTCGTATGAAGTATCTGTCTTCATTGTATGTAAGGACGCGACCCTTATTGCTGATGGCAAACACATTTATTGATCCGTCCGATAGTCTTGCGGTTCCTTCCTCGGCGTGCACCTGTTCGTAAAAACTGCAATCCCTGCATGAAATCTGCTTTTTTGCGAATGTCCCCTGGGCCTCTCCCTCACAAAATGTTCCGGCTACCAGCCAGCAGAGCCTGCCTCCCTTGGAACCCTGGTTGAAACCGTCAAACGTTGCATCGACAGCAGCCGGGCATGTACCCAGTTCCTCTGCATTGGCACCTCCGGGCTCCCTTCCGCACTTTAACGCTTCCCAACAATTTATCTTTCCGGATATCACGTATTCTTCCCTAACCTGCTTGAAATGTCGCTCTTGTCTTGGGGAGAGAGAAGGTCACCCAGTGCCTGGCCCATGTCTTGGTATCTTTTATGCGGATCACGGACACAGGATTTGCTTATGAATCTGCGTAAATTCTCCGTTAGACCGGGCACTTTTCCAGAAAGATCCGGAATATCCATTGACCGCTTCATCTTGATCAGATTGGCTACGCTCTCTTCCGGGTATGGCCGTTTACCGGCAACCAACTCATAGGCAGTGATACCAAGCGAATAGATATCGCTCTGCTGATCCGCCGGAGCACCATCTAAAAGCTCGGGGGCCAGGTATGACATCGCACACCCGAATTGATAATCATCCGTGCTGATGGGACAGGCTACACCGAAATCTAATAGCTTTACCCGCCTGTTTTTCTGAATAAACATGTTGTCCGGGTTAATATCCCGGTGAACAATGCCTTGTTTGTGGGCATAATAAAGAGCGTGGCCAACCTGAGTAATAACGTTAGCCGCCAAGTCCGGTGATAGAGTGTTCAACCGTTTGCGCATGTCATTGAGCGACTCACCCTCGAGGTGTTCCATGATGATGAAAAGCGTTTTGAACCTCTCTTCGACATCGTACACCCTGACAATGCCTCTGTGGTTCAGATTTGAGATAATCTTGGCTTCGTTGCGAAAACTGCTAAAAAATTCCGGTTTCATGGAAAGGTCATGACGCATCATTTTTACGGCCACCGGAAAACCGCTGTTTTGATGTACGCCCTTGTATACGATGCTGTACCCGCCGCGACCGATAATGCCGGTGGTGATGTATTTGCCAATGGTTCTCTCGGCCACCGGTCTTTTTGAATCGAAACGGTCGGCCACGATTTCTGTTAGAAATTCGCTCAGGTCAGGGTCATTTACCGAGATATCATCTAACGTTGTCTTATTGATGACCCACACGACCATATTGGATTCAGCCTCAACGTGTGCTTGTCTCGGCTCTCCGGTAAACAGGGCTGACATACCCAGAATATCGCCCTCACCACGGTGATCAACCGGATGAAATTCACCTTCCTTCTCCACCAGTAAGAGTGCCGAGCCACGTTGAATGATGTAAGATGCCTCTCCCCGGTCACCTTGATTGATAAAGCGCTCCCCCTTTTTGATATGTCTTACGGTCATGTCCCTGAGAAACGAACTGCCGCAACCCAGGGGCACAAACCGTAAGAATTTTGTGCGCAGGTTTGCAGTACCTTCTTCAGCGCAGACAATCTTGTAAAAATCGCAGTCCATACATGATTCACGTTTCTGCGCATAGGTGCCCTGCACCTTTCCAGCACAGCATGTTCCTGCAACCGCCCAGCAGAACCTGCCACCATTGTGGCCTGAGTTAATGCCATCAAATGACGCGTCCGATGCGGCAGGGCATACCGACAACCCGCCCGTATTTTGGTCTATCTTCTCGCGAGCACATTTTTTATATTCCCAGCAGTTCAGCTTTCCATTTGCCATGTCGCACCATCTTACGGAATTTGGATCGTCAATTTGGTGATCTCGAAACCTATTGAACTATACGCTCCATTTCGACCACCAGCCCCCTGTTGTGCTCATAGATTCTCTGCCCGCCGGCTTTTTGATCTTCAAACTCAAATTGCTCCAAAAGTGACTTATGTTCCTCCTGGCTGAGTTCCTGATCTGCCAGTTTGAATAAAATATGGTCTTCCTTGTAGATGTGACGACGTAAAATCGAACTATAAGATGCCAGGTTTTCAAGAATGGTAGTTGTGGCGATCTCATTGTTCAGATCGTACCCGTCAATTGATTGTTCAATATTTTTTAGGAAAAACCTGTTTCGTTCATGCTGATACCGCAACGCTCCAATTTCAAGATCCAGAGCACCGTCTTTTTTCTGGGCCAGCAACCCGAACAGGAGATATTCTTCTTTGAAGTGATGGAATTTATCTGAAAAAGTTTTTGAAAATTCCACAGCTTTCTCAAAAAAAGTGCCCTCAGGGTGCTCCCCGTTCTCAAGTCTTTTTTTGGCAAGCGTAAACGTATCCAAGGCCTTCAGAATGAGGCGATGCTCGTTTGCAAGTATCTCAGTCGCTTTCATTTAGCTTCTCCTTGTTGCCGGGTAAAACTTAATTTTTCCGGTTCAATGTACTATTTGACTCTCAGGCAATAATTACTACACTGTATTATATACGTCAATCCTATATACTTGATATATACAGCATTATATGAATATAGAATTGATTTAGGTCAATTACATGAATAGCTACAAAGTGGTATGCTTTGTTAAGATCAGTTGTGGTGGCAGCTCCATACAGAAAAGATACCCATTCGGGGCCGAATATGCAGAATGAACTCACAGACAGCGAACTGGAGACCTATTCCCGCCAGGTAGTCCTGTCGGACATCGGTTATGACGGGCAAGTCAGGCTTAAGAACTCCAAGGTCTGTATTATAGGGGTAGGCGGGTTGGGCGCACCATCCGCCTTGAAACTTGCCGGCATGGGTATCGGGTATCTACGTCTCGTAGACCGGGATATCGTATCCCGGTCGGATCTGCAACAAACTGTTCTACATCGATCTCAGGGCCAGAATCGAGATAGATCTTGAAAGTCTCGAATTGCTGCTGCAACAAAAAGGCTTGCGCATCAGGTCCTCCGGTCGGCTCGGCACAACGTTTGATGTTTCCCGCAAAATCACGGCGTGTATCCTTAAAAGCGGCATCATGAACGCCCAGGCACCACCCGAATTGGGGCAGGGCGTGAGACAGCAGATTTTCGATTTCTACGCGTCCTTGCTGGTAGATGATCTTGGTATTTTTCACGAATTGTTGCCGGAAATGCATCAGGAGAATAGCTTTTAACCGAATAAGTATACCTATATGCGGTTCAAAATCTTCGATTGTCCTGGCTATATCGTTGTACGGTATTGCTTTGCATTGAACCCTGCTCAGGTCGAAGCGTTTTTTAGTGTTGATTTAGATCGGTTGCCATGTCACAATGTAGTAATTGGATACACCAATAACATTTCTGACTCATCAAGTCAGCAAAGGAGACTACCCATGAACAATGATTATAGATTTGAAACCCTGTGTCTGCATGCCGGTCGGGTACCCGATCCAGCTACCAACGCCCGGGCAGTTCCTATTCACCGGACATCCTCCTATGTGTTTAACAGCACGGAACACGCAGCCAACCTGTTTTCCCTGAAAGAGCCGGGCAACATTTACACACGCATCATGAATCCGACCCAGGACCAGCTGGAAAACAGTCTTGCCGCCCTTGAAGGCGGCGCCGCTGCCCTGGCCTTGTCGTCGGGAACATCCGCCATCTACTATGCGATCATCAACATCTGCGCATCAGGGGACGAGATTGTTTCAGCCAACAACCTGTATGGCGGCACCTACACCATGTTTGACGCGATTCTACCACAATTCGGTATCCATACCCGATTTGTCGACCCGCGCAATCCCCGGAATTTCGAACCGGCAATCAACGAACGTACGCGGGCGATATTCATTGAAACCATCGGTAATCCGGCCCTCGATTTCACCGATATCGAAGCCGTGGCAGTTATTGCAAGACGCCACAAACTGCCCTTGATCGTCGATGCCACCTTTACAACGCCCTACCTGTTCAGGAGCATTGAGCACGGGGCTGACATCGTGGTCAATTCCCTGACAAAATGGATCGGCGGCCATGGAACGGGTATCGGCGGCGTAGTCGTCGATGCAGGGAAATTCAACTGGCAGGACCCCAAGTTTCACCTGTACAATGAACCCGACGCCGGTTATCACGACCTTCGATTCGCCCATGATCTCGGTGACCTCAACCCTGTGGCATTTATCATGCGTATGCGTCTGGTACCTCTACGCAACCTGGGTGCCTGCATCTCCCCGGATAACGCCTGGCTGTTCCTGCAGGGCCTGGAAACCTTGCCGTTACGGATGGAACGGCATTCAGAAAACGCCATGCAGGTTGCCAAATATTTAAAAGGCCACCCGAATGTGACATGGGTCCGCTATCCGGGCCTGGAAGACGATCCCACACACGCTACGGCACAAAAATACCTCAGGAACGGATTCGGCGGCATGGTGGTCTTCGGTATAAAAGGCGGTTTCGCTGCAGGACATAATTTCGTGGACAACCTGAAGCTGTTTTCACACCTGGCCAATGTCGGAGATGCCAAGAGTCTCGTGCTGCACCCTTCCAGCACTACCCATTCGCAACTGTCCGAAGAAGACCAGAAAGCCGGTGGTCTGACACCAGACTTCATTCGTCTCTCCATCGGCATTGAACATATTGATGATATCATCGCGGACCTTGAACAGGCTTTTTCAAAAGTGATATGAGCGAATACATCGAAAATGACAGACACGGCGTCTCAGTAGGCATCGTTGAAAAGAAATTTCACACAACGGCAGAGCCGCCCGACGAAATGCTGCTGGAGTGTGGTGCCAGGCTTGGTCCCATTACAATAGCCTATGAAACCTACGGTAGCTTGAATACAGAAAAGAGCAACGCCGTCTTGATACTGCATGCCCTGTCCGGTGATTCTCACGTGGCGGGCTACTACAGTGAAGAGGATGAAAAGCCTGGGTGGTGGGACAGCATGGTGGGTCCGGAGAAAGGGATAGACACCGACAAATACTTCGTTATCTGCTGTAATATCATCGGCAGTTGCATGGGGTCAACCGGCCCTTGCACTATCAATCCCAAGACCGTAATGCCCTATGGGCTGAAATTCCCTGTGGTGACCGTCGGCGACATGGTCAAAGCGCAGAAAGCCCTGATGGATGCGCTGGGAATAGAAAAACTTCTGGCCGTTGTGGGCGGGTCTGTGGGCGGCATGCAGGTGTTGGAATGGTGCGTTCGATACCCGGAGATGGTGGCGGCCGCAATACCCCTGGCCACGACTACCAGGCATTCCGCTCTTGCCATCGCCTTTAACGAAATCGCCAGGCAGGCGATTATGACCGATCCAAACTGGAACAACGGGGACTATTATTTCAGCTCCCGTCCCGAAACCGGGTTGGCGGTTGCCCGTATGATCGGGCATGTCACTTACCTTTCGGACCAGTCCATGCGCTTGAAGTTCGGCCGCCAGTTGCAGAACAAAAGTGACTTTTCATTCAGCTTTGATCCTGAATTTCAGGTGGAGAGCTATCTTCGCTACCAGGGTAAACGCTTTGTCGAGCGTTTCGATGCCAACGCCTTTTTGTATATTACCAAAGCAGCCGATTATTTTGATCTGGCAGAACAGCATGGCGGCGGTTCTTTGGTCGAGGCATTCTCAAAAACAAATGCCCGTTTTCTGGTTATCTCTTTTACGTCCGACTGGCTCTACCCGACCTATCAGTCCCGTGAAATGGTTAAGGCCATAAAGAAAACCGGTCAAAATGTCAGTTTTTGTGAAATAGAGGCCGAGTGGGGGCATGATGCCTTCTTAATACCCAATCCACGGTTATCGAGCATTATAGGAGGATTTTTAAATCGTGTCTTCGATGAAATTACCCCATAAGCCGTTGCGGTTTGACCTTCACCTGATCGCCTCCTGGATAGAACCTGGCGCCAGAGTGCTGGACCTGGGCTGTGGTGAAGGGAGCCTCCTGGAACACCTGATCCAGCATAAAAAGGTGATCGGTTCAGGCATAGAGCAGAACGAAAGCAGAGCCGCAAAATGTATTGAAAAAGGATTAACCGTCCTTCAGGGTGATATTAACGAGGAAGTAGAGGACTATCCGGACAACAGCTTTGATTACGTCATATTGAGCCAAACCTTGCAGCAGGTGTATGCACCGGATGACTTGATTCGATCAATGCTGCGCATCGGAAAAAAGGGGATTGTCAGCTTCCCCAACTTCAGTCACTGGCGCGTGAGGCTTCAACTGTTGACAACCGGCCATGCGCCGGTAACCCGGCAGCTCCCCTACCAGTGGTATGACACACCCAACATAAGAGTGCTCACCCTCAAGGATTTTAGAAAATTTGCACGCGAAGTGGGCTATCGCATTTTGAAAGAAATTGCCATTGAAACTCAGACACCCAACAGACAGGGCAACATCATTCGGGTGATGCCAAACGTCAGGGCCACGTATGGTATCTTCTTAATAGGCACCTGATCAATTATTTTGGAGAGGATCCACCGTTTTTACCTGGCGCGGGGTATCGACATTAAATCGCTTCATCCGGTTCCACACGGTCACACGCGACACACCCAGAAACTTGGCTGCTTTTGACTTGTTTCCCCCGGCTTTTTCAAGGGCCTCGATCAACTCTCTTTTTTCGATCTCCTGCATATTGATACTCGCCGGTTTGGCAGCTCTGGATCGTTTACCCGCTTGTGAGAGCGTCGAGGGGAAATGGGCGGGTTGTATCATGGCGTTCTGGCATGTTACGAATGCATATTCGAATGCACTCTTCAGTTCTCTGACATTACCGGGCCAGGCATAACGCATCAGGGTTTCCATGGCGTCCTTACTGATCCCCTGGATGTCCTTTCCGCTTTTTAATTTCATCTTCCGGAAAAAAGCCTCCGCCAAAAACGGTATGTCTTCAACACGCTCCCTGAGCAGCGGCAAGTGGATGGGAATGACATTGATCCGGAAATAGAAATCCTTTCTAAAAAGGCCCTGATCCACGAGCTGCGTCAAGTTCTTGTTGGTTGCGGATATGATCCGCACATCCACCGGAATCGGCGTACTGTCCCCCACCCGTTCAATGGTTTTATCTTCCAGAACACGCAGCAGTTTGACCTGGGTCGACATCGGCAGGTCCCCGATTTCATCAAGAAAGATATCCCCCTCATGGGCGCTTTCGAATCGGCCAAGCCGATCCTTGTAGGCGCCGGTATAGGCTCCCCGGACATGGCCGAAAAGTTCACTTTCGAGCAGGGATTCGGTCAAGCTGGCACAGTTGACTTTGACAAAGGGTTTTTGACTGCGTTCGCCGATGTCGTGTATGGCTTTGCTCACCAGCTCTTTGCCGGTACCGCTGTCACCATAAATAATCACCGGGGCATCCGATTGGGCTGCGTTTTCTATCAGGTCGTACACCTGGCGCATGGAAGCAGATACACCAATGAGGCCGTGGAAGCCGTCCTTTGACCGGAGCACCTGTCGGAACGCCTCCAGTTGGGTTTCTTTTTCAATGATTTCAGTAATATCAGTGATGGTTTCAACTGCCCCGATAATATTGCCGCTGGTATCGTTTAAAATGGATGCGTTTTTCACCGCATGGATATACGACCCATCCTTGCGTTTAATGATGCATTTTGTTTTCTTGATGCTTCCGGATTCAAACAGAACACACCAGGGGCTTCCATTCGGCATGAGAGCCTTTTCGCAAATATCACAATCGAGGATAGTGCAGGGCTTCCCGATAACCTCCCCACGGGCGTATCCTGTGATGACCTCAAAAGCCCGGTTAACCGAAACAATGGCACCGTTTGGATTAATGATCATGATACCGTCACGAATCGTGTTGACCACTGTTTCCCAATAATTGTCTAATTCCTTATCGAGCATTCAAATTCACCGTTAAGCCTTAACACGTGTAAAGACGTCTTGCTTTTACAGTTTAACACTTTCTTGTCAAGCGCTGTCTGAAGATATGGGTAAAAGATGGCGACAGTGCAGTCTTTCTGACAAATCATAATAAAATTTGCCCTAAAAATCAAATTGGCCCTTTTCTTGCTGTCTATACGCTTGAAAACAGTTAGAAGCACACAGGACTTCATCCATGAAAGTGAATTACAGACTCGATTTTAGAGGATCGATTACCCCCATCACCCTTCTGAAGGTGACGCAGATGATTATGAAAATGGCGCCGGATGAAGTCATAGAAATACAGGGGTCCGATCTAGACGCAAAACAGGACCTCTTCAGGGTCCTGCCCGAGTCATCCTACGAACTCATTTCCGTGGATATAACCGATAATAAAGGATCCGGGAGCTTTTACAGGATCCTTTTGAAGAAACGGGCATAGATACCACGCATTCACAGTTAAAAGAGGAAGCACTAATGACGGGAAAAGCAATCAGAATCGAAGGCAAAAAGAAAAGTATTTTTATGGACAAGGTCAAGGAACTTCTTCCGGAGGGAGGAAACCTGAACCTTTGCCTGACCTGTGGGGCCTGTTCTTCGGGCTGCCCTGCAACAGGTCTCGATGGAATGGATCCCAGAAAATTTTTACGCATGGCAGCCCTGGGGCTGGACGATGAACTCTTGAAATCGGAATGGGTGTGGATGTGCAGCATGTGCCAGCGGTGTGTGTATGTATGTCCCATGAAAATTGACATTCCCCAACTGGTTTATAATGTCAGGTCAGCATGGCCCCGGGAAGATCGGCCCAAGGGCATCATAGGCTCCTGCGATATGGCCTTGAGAAACGACAGTTGCAGTGCCATGGGCGCTACCCCGGAAGACTTTCAATTCGTCGTAGAGGACGTGCTGGAAGAGTACCAGGAAGCCCAGCCCGAGTTCGCAGACATGCAGGCACCCATCGACAAGGAAGGTGCCAAGTTCTTTTTAAACCAGAACTCCAGAGAGCCTGTGACCGAGCCGGATGAGCTCTTGCCACTCTGGAAAATTCTTCATCTCGTGGGGGCAGACTGGACATATGGGAGCAAAGGATGGGGTGGTGAGAATTACTGCATGTTCCTGGCCGAAAATGAAAGCTGGGAGCATATCACCCGCACCTCTGCCAAGCAGGCTGATAAGCTGGGGTGCACGACCTTTCTCAATACGGAGTGAGGGCACGTAACCTTCTCAGTCCTGGCAGGACTGAAAAAATTCAACATCGAACACACGTTTGTCGTTAAAAACATTTACGAATACTACGCAAAATGGATCCGGGAAGGGAAATTGAAAGTCAACTCCGACTGGAACAAGGATCTCAAAATCAAATTTACAGTTCAGGATCCCTGCCAGATTGTCCGAAAAAGCTATGGCGACCCCATTGCCGAGGATCTGCGCTATGTCGTTAAATCAGTGGTGGGAGAAGAAAACTTCGTGGACATGACGCCCAACAGGTCCAACAATTACTGTTGTGGTGGTGGTGGTGGTTTTCTCCAGTCGGGTTACAAGGAACAACGCCTGGCTTACGGCAAACTGAAAGACGATCAGATCAAAGCCACAGGAGCAGATTACTGCATCGCAGGATGCCACAATTGTCATGCACAGATTCACGAATTGAGTGAACATTACGGCGGCAACTATCCCGTTGTACACCTGTGGACATTGATCTGTCTTTCTCTCGGCATTCTGGGACCCAACGAACGGGAATATCTGGGTGATGATCTCAAGGACGTCCTTGTCTTTCATCCTGAAACGGCAATGTAGTCATTAACCGGTTTGTTTCACAGGCACAGTAAAAAGGGAAAATTATTATGAGTTTTCAGAAACGTTTGTCAGCAGGTAAATTCGTTGTTTTAGCAGAAATGCACACCCCGAAGGGTGTCAATATCTCAAAGATGGTTCTCGATTCACGCCGAATCAAGGGAAGGGTCGACGCGGTCATCGTACCGGACATGGACAACGGCGTCATGAAAATGAGCGCACTTGCCGGAGGCGTATTAATGCATCAGCAGGGTTTGGAAACCATCATTCATGTGTACACAAGAGATCGCAACAGCATGGCGCTTCAGGGAGATATTCTGGCAGCACATGTGCTCGGCATCCAAAATCTCGTTGTGGTTCACAGCGAAGATATGGCAAACGGCGACCACCGGGATGCGCAGCCGGTTTACGAAGTGGATGAACCCGGCCTGCTGGAAGCCATTCAGACTCTTCAGTCGGGAAAAGACCTGGCAGGATTCGATTTGGATGGTGTACCCAGCTTTACTAGCGGATGTGCCATGGGATCGTTCGCCAACGACGCAGACATGGAATCGGAATTGCAGCTGGCCCAAAAAAAGGTGGCCGCCGGTGCCCAGTTTATCATAACCCCCCCTGTTTTCGACGTGGAAATCTTTGCCGATTTCATGAAAAAAACCACTGGGCTGGGCGTCCCCATCATCCCCACCGTCTTTTTAATCAAATCAGTAGCCATCGCCCGGTATATCGCCAAAAGTGAACCGGAAGCACACGTATCAGAAGCCATGATCAAGCGGATCCGGAAGGCGTCGGACAGGGAAATGGAAGGCATCAAGATTGCAGGTGAAACAGTCAAGGCCTTAAGCAAAATAGCCCAGGGCGTCAAGATCCAAACCCTGGGATGGGAGCACCGCTTACCGCAAATACTGGATGTTGCCGGTCTTTAAACTTAAAGGATTATCTCCAGATGAGCTGGTCCAAATAAAGGGTTCAAGGAGTCGAGGATTCAAGGGGTCGAGTGA
This sequence comes from Deltaproteobacteria bacterium, assembly GCA_003647375.1. The sequence continues at coordinate 15,471 of QMMS01000010.1, read as the reverse complement.
AATGCAAATACAGAACAAAATACCTTCACAGAATAGAGTACTCATCGTAGGCGGCGGTATCGGTGGTATCCGGGCTGCCATGGATCTGGCTGAAGCCGGACGGGATGTCATCCTCATTGACAAGGCATTTTCCGTTGGCGGCCTCATGACGCAGTTGGACCGTACCTTCCCCACCAATAATTGCGACCTGTGCACCCTGTCCCCTCACCTGTCTGAAATCGGACGTCAACGGCACATCGACATGATGGCCATGACACAACTGGTGGGTGTGGAGGGAAAAATTGGTGATTTTACTGTAACACTGACCCAGGCGCCCAGACATATCGATCTGGAAAAATGTACGGCCTGCGGCGATTGCTATAGGAAGTTCCCGGAATGTGTCCGGTTCTCGCCGGGTCTGGACCACCGGGCACCCACCTGTATGCGCTATCCCCAGGCGACACCCCATGCCTATTCCATCGATCTGGAAAAATGCAGCAACATCGAAGCGCTGACCCAGGTCTGTCAGGCCAATGCCATCGTTCCGGATCAATCGGAACAAACAAAGGAAGTCAATGTCGGGGCCATCATCTTGTCTCCTGGAGCGGCTGTATTTGATCCGGCCAAACTGGACAACTTTTCGTACGGTGTCCATCCCGATGTGGTGACCAGTCTCGAGTATGAGCGTATCCTTTCGGCATCGGGCCCTACACAGGGTGAGCTTGTCCGCCCGTCCAACGGGGACCAACCCAAAAAAATCGCCTGGATTCAATGTGTGGGATCCCGGGGTCTCCAAAAAGGCGCCGCGTCCTACTGCTCCAGTGCCTGCTGTATGTTTTCCCTGAAAGAGGCTATCGTCACCAAAGAACGGTTTCAACAGTCCATCGAGACGACGATTTTCTATATGGATATGCGGACATTCGGAAAAGATTATGAACAGTACCGCCATCGGGCCGAAAATGAATTCGGTATCCAATTCGTCCGCAGCCGACCACACAGTATTATTAAAGATGCGGAAACCGGCAACCTCCAAATCACCTTTGCCACCGACAATGACAGTGTCCTGCATAACGAAACATTTGACATGGCTGTATTATCAACCGGATTCTATGTCTCCGAGGATGTGCGTCAAATGAGTACCAAACTGGGGATCGAACTGAACCAGCATGACTTTGCACAGACCGGCAGTTTCAGCCCCGTTTCAACCTCAAAACCCGGTATCTTTGTGTGCGGTCTTTTCGAGAGTCCCAAAGACATTCCCGAAACCATCGTTCAGGCCAGCGCTGCCGCCTGCATGGCTTCAAAAAGTCTGGATCCTCCCCCTGATGATCCCTTAGAAAAGGAGGCTGAGCCCGTATTGCAACGGGATGTCGGTCAGGAAGAACCCAAAATCGGGGTTTTTATCTGTGACTGTGGGTTAAATATCGGCAGTGTCATCGATACGCAGAAACTCGCCGAATACGCCATCAAACTTCCCCAGGTGGCCATTTCAGAAACTGTAGGACATGGCTGCAGCAAGGAATCTCTGGTTCGGATCGAAAAGGCAATTGTGAACCGGAATCTCAATCGCGTGGTCATCGGCGGCTGCTCACCCAGAACGCACGAAACCAAATTTCAGGAGGTTTTGAAAAAAGCGGGTCTTAATAAATACCTTCTGGAAATCGCCAACATCCGGGAACAGGCTACATGGGTACACGCCGACAATCCGGTAGCAGCAAAAGCAAAGGCCGAACACCTTGTCCATATGGCGGTATCGAGTGTCAAGCAGGCTCGTCCGCTCGTTGATCACAGCCTGTCCATGAACAAAGATATTCTTGTGGTTGGCGGCGGTGTCACCGGCATGAACACCGCCCTGGCGCTGGCCGATCAGGGTTTCAAAGTATTTCTTACCGAACAATCGGCAGAACTGGGCGGGCTCGCCAAGAATATCCGCAAAACGCTCCAGGGCGAAGATGTGCAGGCTTACATGAAGATGCTTATCCAAAGAGCGCTGAACCATGACCTCATAGAAGTCATTACCGGTGCTATTATTGTGGATCACTCGGGGATGCCCGGACTCTTTAAGACGGGGATGCAGATTGCTCCCCAAATGTATTACCGTCAGATCAAACACGGCGTTACCATTCTGGCAACCGGTGCCCTGCAAAACCGGCCCCAGGAATATCTTCTGGGAGAGCACCCGGCTGTTATGAACCAGATGGATATGGATGCCCTGATCGAGGATGATCCTGAACGTATCGCCTCACTGGAAAATGTGGCAATGATTCAGTGCGTGGGCTCACGATGCCCGGACAATCCAAATTGTTCCCGCATCTGCTGCCAGACTGCCATCAAAAACGCACTCAGGATACGCGACATTAATCCGGAAGCCCGTATCTTTGTTCTGTATCGTGACATGCGGACCTATGGTTTTTCAGAAGATTTTTATCTCGAAGCCAGGAAAAAAGGTGTCATTTTTGTTCGCTATGAGAAAGATAACCCACCCATGGTAACGGCACACAACGATAAGGTAGAAGTCAATTTTACGGATCCGATTCTCGGGATGCCCATAACCTTCCTTGCGGACAATCTATGCCTGAGCACCGGATTTGTGGCGGATGACGAGGCCACAGAAGACCTGGCAATGATATTTCGACTGCAGCGCACCCATGACGGATATTTCCTTGAAGATCACATCAAGCTGAGGCCATTGGATCTGTCGATTCCCGGGTTCTTCGTCGCCGGCACAGCCCACTCGCCAAAAAATATCCGTGAGAGTATCGCCGATGCGCAAGCTGCTGCCGGCCGAGCGCAGACGCTTCTTGCCCGGAACCGCATCGAACTGGGTGCCGCCGTCGCACGCGTGGACCGGGACAAATGTGCCTCATGTCTCGTTTGTGTCAGGGCTTGCCCATTCGACATTCCCTTTATTAATGCCGAAGGATATTCGGAAATCGATCCGGCCAAATGCCATGGATGTGGTGTATGCGCTGCTGAGTGCCCGGCCAAGGCCATTCAGCTAATGCAGTTTGAAGACGATCAAATCCTGGCAAAACTGGACGGATTATTTGAAAGGATGGTTGCATGATGAATCAGTTTGAACCGGTTATCGTAGCCTTCTGTTGCCATTACTGCGCATACACTGCAGCAGACATGGCCGGTAGCCAGCGCCTCAATTACCCACCGAACGTTAAGATTGTCAGGGTACCCTGTTCAGGAAAAGTCGATGCCATCCATATTATGAAGGCATTCGAAAAAGGTGCCGATGGGGTATATGTCGCCGGCTGTCTGGAGGGAGACTGCCACTTCAAGAATGGCAATACAAGGGTCGCCCGACGTGTGGCCTACATCAAAAAGCTTTTAGATGAAATCGGCATCAATGGAGACCGGCTCGAAATGTTTTACATGTCCGCAGGTATGGGGGAACGATTTTCTCAGGTTGCCAGGGACATGACACAAAAAATTCGTGAGCTCGGGCCCAACCCGGCCATGCAGGCATTACCCTCAAAAGAAGACAAAGCGGTTGCTTAATGAACCAAAAGGAGAATGAACTAGAATGATCACTGCTGAAAGAAAACCTTTAGAAGAAATTATGGAATTCGTGAAGCCTCATGGACGGATTCTTCTCGTCGGCTGCAATGAATGCGTCACCGTGTGTGCAGCAGGCGGTCGAAAAGAGGTCGGGCTCCTGGCCTCCGCACTTCAGTTGAAATTTATGCAGGCAGGTCAGACACTGGACATCAAAGAAATGACCCTTGAAAGACAATGCGATCCTGAGTACGTTGAAGAATTGGCCCCGTTTATCGATCAGGCAGATGCGGTCCTTTCCATGGCGTGCGGGTGCGGGGTTCAGGAAGTGGCAAGGCGCTTCAAAAATATGCCGGTCTATCCTGCCCTGAACACACAATTCATGGGTGCTTCCGAGCGTCAGGGCGTCTGGGCCGAACGATGCCAGGGCTGCGGGGATTGTCTTTTGGGTTTGACCGGAGGGATCTGTCCCATTGCGCGATGCTCCAAACGACTGCTCAACGGCCCATGCGGCGGCTCCACCAACGGGAAATGTGAAATCAGCCCGGAGGTTGACTGTGTCTGGCAGCTTATATGGGATCGATTGAAAGCATTGGGAATGGAAGACAGATATGAAGATATTATGCCTGCAAAAAATTGGCAAACCAGCAGGGGCGGCGGTCCCCGAAGAATAATTAGAGAGGATTTGGCAGAATGAAAACCGAAAGTGTACTGGAAAAAGTATTGGCATCGGGCAACCTGGCAGTTACCTCTGAGTGTGGCCCACCGCGAGGCGCCGTTCCTGAAAAGGTAAAAGAAAAAGCGGAAATGCTCAGAGGATATGTGGATGCGGTAAACATTACCGACAATCAGACGGCGATGGTTCGGATGTCGAGCTTTGCCGCATGCGTCATTGTCCGGCAAATGGGCCTTCATCCCATCCTGCAGGTCGTCACCAGGGATCGAAACCGTTTGGCCATTCAGAGCGATATTCTGGGTGCCTATTCTCACGAAATCGACAACATGCTGTGCCTGTCTGGAGATCACCCGCACTTTGGCGATCATCCCGAAGCCATGAATGTTCATGATATCGATTCGATTCAGTTTGTTCAGATGGTTAAAACCATGCGGGACCAGGGGAAATTTCAAGGCGGCGGCGATATACTGAACCCACCGAAGATGTTCATCGGTGCAGCTGCAAACCCCTTCGCAGACCCCTTTGAGCTTCGTGTGGCCCGCCTGGCAAAGAAAGTCAAGGCTGGAGCCGACTTCGTTCAGACCCAGTGCATCTACAATCTGGATAAGTTCGAACAATGGATGCAGGGTGTCAGGGACAGGGGACTTCATGAAAAGGTCTATATTCTGGCGGGGGTAACGCCCATGAAGTCAGCGGGTATGGCCCGCTACATGAAAAACAAGGTGCCGGGCATGGATGTTCCGGATGAAGTCGTCAAGCGTATGGCGGGCGTCCCCAAAGAAAAACAGGCCGACGAGGGCATCAAGATCTGTGTCGAAACCATCCAACGGCTGAAAGAAGTGGAAGGCGTCAGCGGTTTTCATATCATGGCCATCGAATGGGAGCAGAAAGTCCACGAGATTACAGAAAAAGCGGGGCTGTATCCACGTCCCGTGGTTTAATTTTACCGTTGCCGGCAGTTCCTGTACAACAAGTCCGGCATAGCATCGAATAAAAACAGGCTATATCAAGGAGGAAAATAAATGAGCGAAAAACAACTTGTACTGGTGGTAGACGACGATCCGGATTTGGTCGAATCCGTATCCATGAAACTTGAGAGTGAAAACTTTAAAGTCGCCAAAGCCTACGATGGCGTGGAAGCCTGGGATAAAATCAAGGAAGAACGGCCGGCTCTCATTATTCTCGATGTCATGATGCCGAGGAAAAATGGGTATGAACTGTGTGACGAGCTTAAAAAATCAGAAGAATATAAGGATATTATCGTCGTCCTTCTGACAGCAGTAGCCGATGCGGTCACCTCCACAAGCTTTACGCATATGGACGGGAAAACGACCCTGGCCGATGATTTTATCCCGAAGCCTATCGAACTGGACAGGCTTATGGAAATAGTTAAAGAAAATCTGGAATAAGATGGGAAATAAAATCAGGGTTGATGGCATCAAACTGAGCCAGGAACTCATTCAGATCAATATTTTAACAAGACCAGGAATAAAAGATTTAAATACCCGTTTCTTACGGTCCATGGCTGAAAATCGAATCAATTGTCCGATTCTCTTTTATTCGGCCATGGGCCGCCGTTCTCAAAGCGCTGTTTGTATCACTTCGGAGGATTTCGATCGGCTGAATCAAATGCTGTCGCTGGATCCTGATCTGGAAGAAAGCGTACAGTTTATATCACCTGTGGGAGCCATGTCCCTGTTCCCACACAAGTTTAGTCTTAAATTTTGGGGATGTCTGATGCATGTCTTCGGAAAAGCCGACCTGCCGATTTATGGAATGGCTACTTCTTTATCTGCGCTGACACTGACCACCGATTTTCAGATGCTCGATGGCGCCATTGAGTCACTCAAGCCGTATATCAGCCTGCCCCCGAATCATGCACCCTTTAGATCACAGCTTCACATAAAAGCAATCTAGCAATTTTCTGTCGGGAGGTTGTCGAGTGGAAACCATCGCTGTTTACTGGGAAAATAAGGTTAAAACTTACGGCTTCGAGATAGAGCGTGACCTGTCCCTGTTCCAGGTCTCAACAGAGCCCCATGAACTGACCGTCCTGGGTTCGGTGCTATTTAACGATATCAGCGGTATCCGTTTCAGATGGGTACTGGTACAGCCGTCATCCCGGCAACGGTTGAACATCTATCTGCTTCTCAATCAAAAATGGGCGCCATCGATACCGGTGCTCATGGAACATACCCGGGAAAACGTCATCGAGCTCGATCTGCAGACAACATCACCGGTAGAAATGGTCTGTTTTCACGGACCCCATTTTGGAGACCGGTATGGCATTGCCGATACAGCCCTGGGCACACTTCGCAGAAAAGGGCTGCCGATTCTGGCTGCCGGATGCGTCGGTGCTTCGGTATATATCGTCATTCCGGAACAGCGTTCGGCAGAAGTTAAGCAGGTCCTTTCAAGCGTTTTCGAGGCACCTAATGAATAACAAAATCATCGACGAAATGGATTGGCGCGTTCGGGTATTCGATTCCCTGTCGTTTCCCACACTGATAATGACACCCGATCGAAAAATTGTTACCGCCAACCAGATTTTTCTTCAAAAACACCGCCTGGATGACCAGCAGGTTGTAGGTAAGTACTGTTATGAAGTTTTTTACCGAAAGGAAACCTGCCCGAACGAAATCTGTCCCTTTAACAAAGTCCTCACAGAAAAGATCGGCCAGACCATCATTCAACGAACCGCCTCATTGACCGGCAAAATGTTCTGGGAGGATCGGGTTTTCTCTCCAATTCTGGATAATGACGGCAACGTTGCTTATATTATGGAGAGTGTCAGGGATATCACCCGTCTGAAAAACCTTGAATACACCCTGAAAGAAACCGAGGCTTTTCTGACGAAAATTATTCACGGATCACCGGTTGCCATTGTGGCGGCAGACAGCTATGCCAATATTCTCCTTATGAATCCTGCGGCCGAGGAACTGTTCGGCTATACACAGAGAGAAGCGGTTACCCAGATTTCCGTGCCGGACCTCTACCCCGCGGGCAAGGCCAAAAGTATCATGAAGCAACTACGCAGCCGGAAGCTCGGTGGAAAAGGAAAGCTGCTGAGCACGAATGCCACCATCCTGAATGTCGAGGGCCAGGAGATTCCGGTGGAGTTGAATGCCTCCATTATATACGATGATGGAACGGAAGTGGCCACGGTCGGTATCTACAAAGACCTGCGACCCATCATTGTCATGGAAGAAAAACTCAAAAAAGCGGTTGTTCAGATCGCCCAGTCGGATAAAATGGCATCCTTGGGAAAACTGGCTGCCGGTGTGGCGCATGAAATTAACAATCCCCTCACCGGAATTCTGATGTATGCGCACATCGCCAAAGATATCCTGAGCGAAAACGGCCCACCCCAAAAGGAACTTGATTATATCATCGAAGATGCCGAACGATGCAGCGGTATCGTAAAAAACCTGCTCACCTACAGCCGGCAAACCATCCATTCCGAAAAAGACATACAACCCGCAAATGCGCTGGTGGAAGAGAGTCTGAAGCTTATCCGGGACCAGAAACTGTTCTTGAACATCGACTTGGTCAAACAACTTTCGGAAGAAGAAATATACATCAATGTCGATAAAAACCAGATGAATCAGGTCATCATCAACCTGGTCATGAACGCTGTCGATGCCATGGATAAAAAAGGCACCCTCACGCTTCGGACCTATCGGCATAAGAAAAAGAGCGAAATTCACTTTGAAATATCAGACACGGGTAGCGGTATCCCGGATAAAAACCTGCCCCGAATATTCGATCCTTTTTTCACCACCAAAGAGCAAGGGCAAGGCACCGGGCTTGGGTTGAGCACCGTATATGGAATCGTTAAGGAAAATCACGGGCATATTTCGGTCAAGGATACCGGCCCCCATGGAACGACTTTTTTACTGATATTCCCACAAGATAAAGACGCATCTGAAAATAAAATGATTGGAACGATTTTATGAAACGCGATGTCCCGGGAGTTGTCATAAATATGTACCGAATGAGTCCCGCAGCTCCAGGAGATTCCATATTTTTTTCAAAAGGACATATCATGATCAATCTGCATCACTAGCGTAGTGCCCTGCCGGATCGATGATGTTTCCACGGCCTCATTTTAATAACATTCGGCCGTATTTCATCATCAATCCGGTGGGCACAAGATATGGCTTCGTTTGATATGTCCTTTTGAAAAAAATATGGAATCCCCTTTGCGGAGTAACCGGAACGTTATTTTGACAAATGCTATAAAACCATCGATTCGTAAATATGATAACGTATTTATTCACTCAGGACTTAGTGCTGAGTGAATAAATTTGGAAGGGTTAAGGAAATAAAAAATGCCGGAACAAACAAAAACGGTGAATGAATACATACCCAAAATCCTGGTCGTTGACGATGAAAAACGAATTCGCGATAGTTGTCACACCGTACTGACCAACAAAGGCTACACGGTGGCCTGTGCCGAAAGTGGGAAGCAGGGGCTTCAAATGATCGATGATGAACATTTTGACATCATTCTGCTCGACCTGATGATGCCGCAAATGTCCGGTCTGGAGGTTCTTCCCAAAATCAAAAATGACCATCCAGATACCGTTGTCATCGTTATTACCGGATATTCTACGGTCGAGCACTCCATCGAGGCCATGAAGGCAGGGGCTTTTGATTTCATTCCCAAACCCTTCTCCCCCAAAAAGCTCAAGGTGGTGGTATCCAAAGCGATTGAGCACATGCGGGCGCTCAAGGATATTGCCGAGGAAAAATCGAGAATGCGGGGCTTGATCAACCGCCTTTCGGCCGGTGTCGTGGCAACGGACGCTCGGAAACAGGTCGTGTTGGCAAACCCGGCCTTACGCAATATGATGAATTATCACAGTAAGCATTTCATCGGCCACCCCATTGAATCCCTTATCGGTAACCCAGCGCTGATAAAAATGATCGACCAGGCGCTTACCATGGACACGGATGCGCCCGCAGAGTTGACCGATGAAATTGTGTTGAACGACGGTTCAGAGCAGAAAGACATCGTTTTAAATGTTCGTTGTGGCCCCATCAGAGATCGTATCGGATCAACGCTTGGGACGATTACCGTGCTGCACGACATTACCGTCCTCAAAAAAATGGATCAGATGAAATCTGACTTTGTTTCCCTTGTATCCCATGAAATCCGCAGTCCCATGAACTCGGTTCTCATGCAAATCAAGGTCATCCTGGACGGTCTGGCAGGTGATGTTACTGATAAACAGCAGGAAATGCTGACCCGGGCCTCTTTAAAGATCCACAGCCTGGTCGATATGGCCTCTGACCTCCTCGATCTTTCCAAAATTGAATCCGGTCTGATCACCCTGGAAAAAAAACGCATCCAATTCAACGAACTCATTCATGAACAGGTCATTTTCCATTTGGAAACCGCCGGGGCGAAGCAGATCGATATCCACTTTGATCCCTCGCCCGACCTTCCTCCAGTTCACGCAAACCAGCAAAACATGGAAGAGGTCCTGTCAAATCTCATCTCCAATGCCATCAAATACACACCTGAGGGCGGCAAAATTCATCTGACATCAACCTTTGAGAATGGCTATCTTTGTATCTCTGTGACGGATACGGGATTGGGTATCCCTCCCGAAGATCTGGATCTGGTGTTTACCCGGTTCCATCGCGTCAAAAATGAAAAAACCCGTTATATCACCGGAACGGGTCTGGGTCTCGCCATCGTAAAAAGTATCATCGAAGCCCACCACGGAACCATCGATGTCAAAAGCACTCTGGGCAAAGGAAGTATTTTTAGCGTCTATATCCCGCACGAACAACCTTAGGGTTCGCACAAAAATAACTTCACATTTTTGCATCTCAGCTTCAGCTCATCTTTGGCCGATGCCTCATTCCCAAAATCCGCGAAATAGCCCGCTATTCCTGTGGATTTGCTCATTCGGATCAGCCAAACCTCAACCAAATCTGAACGCCAATTCTGTTAAGTTTTTTTTGCGCGAGCCCTTAGGGTTCAATATTCGTCGATGAACGTTTCAAGCGTGGTCATCCCGAGGTGGCAGGCCGATACCGGATTCCACTGGCACTGGGCACTTATATCAACACCTTCCTGGATAACCGAAATGGGGCGGTCGGAAGATACAACGACCACCAGAAGGTTTTTATGCTCGTATGTAAAGCGGAGGGCGGAATTGAACCGGGCTCCCCTTGCCCGATCTTCCCCGGGAATGGTTCGCCCATCCAGCAGACACGCAAAAGCATGCAGATTTAAATCCTGCGCGATGTGCAATGCCCCATCCACCTTGGCCAGAGACATGGCCAGTTCAAGATGGCAGTCTTCCCTGAGATCCAGCGGCGGCAACAGTTTTTGGCCGGCTATTTTTTCGATTTTCTTGTTTAAATCGATGATGAGGGTACAGCCGAATTTTTGACCCTCCGCATGATGAACAATGCTGCAAATGATTTTATAAAGTTGGTTGCCGATTTCAGAATCGATGGGTGTTTCCAATAAGGCTTCTTCCACCTGTACCAACTTTGCCTGGTGAGTGGTGGATTTATATACGCCATCTGAAAAACTGCAGACCGCCTCGCCATTGAGCCGAATAAAACCGTGACGCCCCCTGAAATCTGCAACGATACAGAACTCCTCGATGATCTCATTCGATATACCGACAATGGTCGATCCCTGGGAGACGAGTTTTCTTTCTGATTGCTCCACCGCCTGGAGCAGCTTACGGACATGCTTGAAATTTTCAATATTCGGCTGCTCCATTTCCGGAAAACGGATAACGAAATTCATACGTGAAAGTGTTGATGGATCGATAAAAACGAGCTGTCCCCTGGGCCAGGCGCCTTCCTCCCTGGTGTTGAAGATGCCCAGAATAGCGTCGAGTATCGGATAGACTCGCAGTTGGGTATCCCAGCCCAGCTTCAGGTTCATTTCATCGACGATAAAGTCCCGAACGGCGTGTGAGGCATATTCCCGAAGAAAGCTGCCGGAGATACCGGTATAAAGAGATTTTTCATTGGCAATGTCGTGGGAAAATCGCCAGGCAGCATGTTCCAGCCATCTTTCAGAGGGGCCTACTGCGCACATGTCGGGATGATGTTCAGTAAACCACATCTGGTAAAACACTGAACTGGAGCGTCCCCCATAAGATATGATGCCGGCCAGTTGAAGGTTTTTTTCCGGCGCCATGTGAAAGGATCCGTTTTTCAACAACGGTGTTAGCGATCGCTTCCGCCAGTCATCGCTGTCGATAAAAAGCTCTTTGAACCGGGGTTCATGCCCCCTCAGAAGGTTTTGCGGGTCATATATACAGACAGGGGCATCGGGTGTAATGGCGTAAACGACGGCTGCGCGGCTGGGGCCGGAGAAATGAGACAGCCCTTCCCGCAAACCATCGGTGGTCTCGGCAATGCATTTGCAGATAAAAATTTCATCCAGCATAATATGCTTCTTCCTAATTTAGGGGAAGATGTCTCAATGAAGGCGGAGATCTATGATACGCCCACCGGCAAGGCGATTTCGGGCGCTTTACCCATTAAGTCTACTGCCAATGTCTGGGGTGACGAAATCTACTTTGACATACCGGTCATAATGGATTCGGAGCCCGATGCCAGGGAAATCGTTGCGGTGGGCGATCTTGGATACTGGCCCGTAGGTTCAGCCTTCTGCATATTCTTTGGCCCGACACCGGTGAGCCAGGGGGAAGAGCCACACGCCTACAGCCCTGTCAATATCTTCGGTAAAGTTGTGGGAGATGCCACAACTTTCAAACAAGCAGGCGCCGGTTCACTGGTTCGAGTTGTCCAGGCGTAATCAACCCCATAGTTGCATAAACAACATGGCAAATACTATATACGGAAAACACTACTCGGTTGCCAACCGGTCGAACACTTCAACCTTCACCCCAGGACAGGTATGGAATGATATACCGGTCAACTGGGATAAGGATATGGAAGCTTTCATTGCCGCTTCGACATCGGGCATTTTCACGCAGAACAGAAGATCATATTCACCCAGCAATGCGTATACACCGTTGACTTCGCCGCCAAGCTGCCTGATGGTATCGATGGCCTTCTCTGTTCTATTGATGCTGATTTCCTTGATGGCTTCAGATGTGTAGTTACCAAACATGAAAAAGGTTGCCATGTTTATTCTCCTTTAAAGCAGCTACGATGAGTATGATACATTTCCCGGAAATATGTGGAAAAGATCAAACCTCCCAATATCGAGTAGTTTCAAAACCCGTTTAATTGGAGATTATGTCATAACTTTCTGATTTATAGCCTTTTTGTTTGTGGACATGAAATGTTAGGATTCTGCTCTCGTAATGTTCAACATATTCCTTAAGGCGTTGTTTGGCTCGTTGAAATTTTTTACTTTGTAAATTGCCGACCAGGTTGTCCACATCCCTGGCCCTGCCTTCACAGATAATACCGGGTCCATCTCCAATAAGGACTTCCCATTCACTGGCGACGGAAATGCCTAAATCTTCGAGAAGAGGATAGAATTCATTTATGACGTATTGGCCGTACTCTTTCTTCTTGCCGCTGATAAGATCCCACATTTGGATAAACTTCACTGTTTCTGAGTGGATATCTGTAGAATATGAATCTATTTTACCGGTCTTCACGAGAACCTTGGTTTTGTAATTTTTAACATACTTCAACAACTGGGCCTTTATTTCCTTGTATGTCGGATGCTGCAATGCTTTCTCAAGCTGATCCAGATCATTGCTGACACATTCAAAGAAAATTTCACTGTAGGCACCCACAAGCACACACCACCCGGCCACGGTATGCAGTCCGAGCTTGTTAACTTTTGGAATAAATTTATTGATAATAAATTTTTCGTAATCGTTTCTCCGGCCATGAATAACGGTCCAATAGTGGTTTAATTTAACTGGCATAGCTTACCCCCTTCCTCTATAATTGAAGAGTGCCCTGCAGCCCCGCCTTTAAGGCGAGATTCCTCGAAAACTACAAGAAATGTTGTGCTAAACGACAGGTCTTCGTGACTTTGTTAGGATCTTTCTCGATTTGATCGTTCGCTAACCCCGCGGCAAACAACGGGGAATGCGCTTGCTGTTGCGGTTCATATGGGCAGTAAAAATACACCAGACGTCGATGTGCAAATGATTTGCCGGCGGATATGGAATAAGAGAAAAGAAGAGAAAGTCAGGTGGCAATCAGGTTGCGATAGTAATGATGGCCGGCAAGCACTATAATTTGAGATACTTAAACAATAATGAAATGATAATAAAAAGTCAAATGATAATAAATTCATTTCACGACTTTATGAAACACAACGTTGTCGCTCCTTGGTATCTTACCGTAATTAATAGTTGAACCGAAAAAGCGAGCGCGTTCCCCGTGACGGCTCAACTTGTCTTCGACCTTGAGCTCAGACCGAAAGGAGGCCTTCGAGCAAGCCTCAGCCGAACTCCTCGCTGACAAGTCTTGCTGCGAGGTTCTTCAATTGACGATTTTTATGCACAAATTTCCAAGCATCGTGTGTGGACGTTTTATGCCCCCCTTACATAGTAATTGCGCATCATTCCCATGTCTTCATGCTCCAGGTTGTGGCAATGGTAAAGGAACAAACCCGGGTAATCATCGAATTCTACCAGAATCCGGATACGCTCACCCGGCATCAGCAGAACCGTGTCTTTCCAGCCATCATCCACATAGCCCTGGTGCCTCACGCCGCTTCGCCCGATGACCCGGAACTGTTTGCCGTGCAGGTGGATGGGATGCGGCATGCTCATCATACCACCGCCACTGTTATGGAACTCCCAAATCTCTTTGGATCCCAGCTGAACGATCTCATCATCAGCCACACCTTCCATTTGAAACGTGCGACCATTGATCGTCCACCGCATATGTCCTGCCTTGAGATAAAATTGTCGGGGGCGGTTATAATTGTCAGCGTCATTTTCTTGAATGGATTCCATCTCAGAAAGTTTCTGTGGCAACGGCCTTCCGACCGTCACAGACTTGGTGACTTTTATTATGAATAAAGAGACCTTCGCCCCGTTGGGAAGACCTTGATCGGCACCCCTCCTTCCGCCCATCATCATACCACGCCCCATTCTCCCCCCATCAAAAGGAAGGCTGATGAGAGCGGTTTCGTAGCCAACAGGACGATCACTGAAATCGGACCATAGCTCTATTCTTTCTCCAGGAGCTAAAAACACATAGGAACGGGAAACAGGTTTTTCCAGCAATCCGCCATCTGTACCGATGATGACGAGCGGACTGCCGTCCTGCCATGCCAACCTGTAAATTCGCGAATTGGATCCGTTTAACAGACGTAATCGATAGGCGGTGGTCGATACGGGCAGGGTGAAATCGGGTCTCCCATTGACCAGAATCGAATCGCCCAGAAAACCGGTCATCTGCGCCATCCTGTTCCCGGATGTGTATAGCAGCTGGTTGTCACGATCAAATGCCCGGTCCTGAATCACCAGAGGAACATCATATTCACCATCGGGCAACCCCAATGATTGCTCTTTAGCATCAGATACAAGAAAAAGACCTGCCAGACCGTCATATACCTGTGGCCCTGTTCGTCCGTGGGGGTGGGGGTGATACCAGTAGGTTCCGGCTCTGTTTTTGATCTCGAACTCGTATAGATAGGATTTCCCCTGGGGAACCACATATCGTGGATGCCCGTCCATAACGGCAGGAACATGCAGACCATGCCAGTGAACAATGGATTCTTCCGGAATTGAATTGGTAAATCGAATCCGTATTTTCTCTCCCTGATGCGCTTTTATGATCGGGCCAAGGTAGCTTCTTGGGAGCTCGACCACCCTATTTTTGTCGCCCTTGTTAACCGTGGCATGATATTGCCATATCTGTGTGGCCGGTCCCGGAAACATCGCCAAATCACCTGGCTTGGCCACAAGGGAAATATCAAGATCGGGTACAAACCCTGTCTCTTGATTGACCTCTAGATGTTCTCCCGCGGCTGATTGACCTAATAATGGCCAGAAACCACCTGCCATCAGGCCAAGGGTCCCATAACCAGCCAGTTTCAGAAACTGTCTTCTGTCATTTCCGTCCTCGATCCATAAATCCCTATGTGATTCTTTCATGATATACTCCGTTGCCGAAAAATCAATCCACTCCCCAAAAGTCACAGGGCGGCCAATAAATGGCCGCCCCCGTCGTAAGCGCCGTCATTGTTTTTTTAAGCTTATTACCAGCAGTAGCCGCCGCCTCCGTTATATCCATAACCCGTCATCGCACCACCGGATCTCATCATCGAGCCACCGTATCCCATCCTTGGGCCGCCGGATCCCATCCTTGGACCGCCGGAT
>QMMS01000009.1 GCA_003647375.1 Deltaproteobacteria bacterium | reverse complement strand
TGCCGGCCGCCAAAACAATTCCGGCCGTCGGTTTATTCCTTGCCATGAGCAGCCTCTTTGGTACACATTTGAGCATTTACAAATTTTTATCCTGACGGAAAATGAATCCCAACCATAGGGCAATACCCCTTTATTGACTGAGTTGTGTTGTTATATCAATATTTTTTTGACGGCATGATCTCTTTTCTGGTATGATCGTCGCTAATTTTGAAATTGATAAATAGCTGTTACCATAAATTTTCATGCTGAACTGCGCACAACAAAGCATAAAACGAACTCTTTATATTGAAATGCCCTATTGATCATTTAAATACAACTGCATGAAAATTTATTGTAAAACAATGGGAACAAAAAATGACCTCTTTATACCGTGGGCTGGCGCTGGGGAAAAATGGTGTGATCAGCCTTGTTGGGGCGGGTGGTAAAACAAGCTTGATGTTCAGGCTGGCCCATGAGTTTTCAGCATCAGGCGATACGGTGCTGACAACAACGACAACCAAAATTTTTCCTCCGGCAGGCCAATCCAAATGCCTTATCGTATCCGATTCTCCATCTGATATCTTGAATAGAGCCCGAAAGCTACTTACGCATACGCCCCATATATCGGCAGCCGCACGCTACGTCTCGGAGCACGGAAAACTCATCGGGTTTCCCCCTGAAACAATTGATCTATTCCTAAAATCAAACCTTTTTCGTTGGATAATTGTGGAAGCTGATGGTGCGGCCGGACGACCGCTGAAGGCGCCGGCACCTCACGAACCTGTCGTACCGGATTGTACCAACTGGGTCGTCGGTATCGTCGGTCTCAGTGCACTGGGAAAGCCTCTTGATGAACATATCGTATTCAGACCCGAGCTCGTTTCGAAAATTACCGGGTTGGCCGAAGGTAAGAAGATCATGGAAAAAGCCATATGTGATCTACTGCTCCACCAGCAGGG
Organism: Deltaproteobacteria bacterium; assembly: GCA_003647375.1. The sequence goes on along the minus strand of QMMS01000009.1, from coordinate 33,069 downwards.
AATATTTCAAGGAACTCCCATGGGTGCCAAAAAAATTGCGTATCTCAACCAGGCTGACATACCCCGGAAAGCGCAAGCCGGGCGTTCCATCATTCAATACCTGGTCAAAAGAAAAACCACTGAGATTTCACGTGTGGTTCTTGGCAGTACATCTCTTGAATCACCGGTGCTTGAATGCCATGATTTAAACGTCTTGGTTTGATGGGAATACTCTCAAAATGGCTTCCAGAACAGAACCGCTGATGGCGCGCGCTTTATCGGAAATCGTATAACAGTAGTCCTTCTCTCCCCTTGGGTCGATATCACCTATTTTCAATCCTTTCCGAACATCGCTGTTTGGCCTGATAAGACCGCGAAGAATTCCATTGATTTGCGCCGCAACCCCTATATTATCGACCTCGCCAATGATCTCGCCCGTTTCGACAAGGTCACCTATTTCCTTGTTAGATCTAAATCGGCCCTCTGCCGGCGATCTCAAGACCCGCTCCTTTGTATAACCGCCGATATTTCCCGGGATACCGGTATTGGACTCTGCGGAGCCCACAGTAAGAATTCTTCCTAAATTATGCCCTCTGTTTGTTTCAACAACCATACCGACGTCATGTCCCGCAATGAATCCCGGTCCCAAACCGATAACCAACTGGGCATCATCCATGGTCGTTCCAATGTTTTTCTTGGCCAATACAGCATCTACCATGACCTTGGCCGGGAGTTGCGTCAGCATTTGCCATGTGGGATCTACGGCAACGGCAATAGTGTCGTTTTGCCAACACCTTTTGATCCCATCAACATCATTACAGAGATCGGCCTTGACACTTTCCACTTCATTCGTACCATCGTACACGGCCTCGCAGAATGAGACATTACGTCTCACCGCCAATGGTCTGGGACATTCCATCATAATTATCTTTCGCATGTTCGCCATATATAGCCGCCAGGCAACTGCGCTGGCTAACTCGCCGGCACCCTTGATGCAGATAATCATTTCATTCCCTCCAATTGGTTTGGATAATATAAGGATAAGTATAAAATATCAGTTGCTTAAAATTGAATAAATATCTATATCTTGATTAAATAGATACCCGGGTCCAGAGGGCCCGGCACTGTTCATACCCTGTAAGGGGTTATCGTTTTACATATTCGGCTGTAATAAATCCTAAATCCGAATATCGAAATTCGAAACAAATTTAAATATCAAATGCTTAAATGACCCAAACATAATCCATGGGCTTCCGTATGCTGGGCTTTGTTTTGAACATTTGAATTTGGGTCATTGGATATTGTTTAGCATTTCGAATTTCGTGCTTCGAATTTTAACCATTATTGACATCAACATAGCCAATTATCTCTGACCTGGCCCAGAAGATCAGGTTTTCGATACTGAATAAAATAGTACCATGAGGAGACGTTCCGTGTATCGTGAAGCTATCAAATCTGAGATTAGAAGACAAGTAAAACCCACCTCCCTTTCGGCAAATTGAGGTGACCATGACCTTTAATTTCCGGCAACAATTACTGTTTCTCCTGATGGTGAGTTTTTTTGCCGTTTCCTGTATGGGTGGAGGCGACACCATCCGTTATCATGAGAATGGACGGGTTATGGAGCGTTTTGGTATGAAATCGCTCAACGACAAAGAGGTGCAGGACGGTCTATACCGCCGGTGGTACGCCAACGGCATACTTGCCCAGGAAACCATTTTTTCTCACGGTAAAAAGAACGGCCGACACCGGTTGTGGTATGAAAACGGGAACCGAAAATTGACCGCCGGCTTTACCGATGATCGTCTGGACGGTACCTGTCGGGCCTGGTATGAAAACGGCAAGCCGCGTCTCGACATTCGTTTCGACAACGGGAAGCGCACGGGTGAGTGGATCCGTACCGGGGAGAAGGTGGGGGTGGTGGCCCGGGTCTCTTTTAGAAACGATCGTCTGGACGGACCCTTGACCGTATTGGTCAATCGAGGCTACGGAAACGGGAGCGGCCGCTCCCTTGAACTTGAGGCCCTGTTTCGCACGGGGCGACTCGTTTCTTCTTTTTGCTACAAAGAAGCCGACCCTTCCGGGAATTACGTGCAATTAACGGGCACAATCCTGTCGGATGTTGAAACCACCTATGATGGCCGGTTCCGGGTAGAAGAAAAGAAAAACCTGGTTTTTTATCCCAACGGTGAGTTGATGAGCCGTATGGGTGATGTTGAAACCACCTATATCGATCTGGATCATTTTTTTTCATCCAAAATAAAATACCGTATCATGCCTATGTTTACGCTTGAATTCTGCGGCATTCATATTGAAATGGCACCCTGATCCATTGGCCGGATCCCGAAAAACGGGGAATCGCGAAAAAATAGGGGGTTCCGGATGGGGCGAAGGAATCGCCCCCCGGAGTTTGCCGTTCACTGATTATTTCGGGAATTGCTCTTTCAGGTATTTATGAAGATCTGCGGCTACCGGAATGTCCACCACAGCGATGGCGTCCGATTTCAGTTTTGCTTCGAGTTCCTTGATTTCTTTGCGTAATCCACTCGGAACAGCCTTGTTCGGTTCCAAAAGACGGATGGCCCCGTTATCCATGGCAACCCAGTGCTGTTTGCCGAAAGAACCGTCCTTCCAACTCTGGATAATCTCGTCATAAACTACCGACATGTCCCACAACACCGAGCTCAAAAGAATGTCGGCCCTGTCGATGGAACGCTTGTCGCCGATGACGTCGATAAACCAAGCCTTTCCGCCGTCTCGGGCTTTCTTGCTCGAACAGGCCTGAAGCATGCCGAAAGAAGCGCCGTCGCCCATGCCGAAAATAACATCTGCGCCCACGGCAATCTGGTCTTCTGTATTTCGTTTGGCACCGGCTGCATCTGCATAGGCGGCTTCCCCAATAACACTGTACAGAAGTTTAGCGCCGGGGTTGGCTGCTTTGAGCCCCTGAGCAAAGCCTGCCGACATCCGGTTCCATGTGGGTGGCTCACCAGAAGTGACGATGCCGACAATATTCGAACGGGTCATCTTACCGGCCAACCAGCCGGCCATATAACAACCGCCCTGGGGTTGGGTGTCAATATCGCTGATGAGTCCCGGGGTCACGTCTTTGTGATTTTCCGTGGTAACAACCCGCACGCCGGTTTCCCGGGCAATTTCAGGTGCAACGGTTTGATAACCGGAAGCATGACAGATGATCAGATCACTCCCTTTTTTGACCATGTCGCGAAGGGTGGGTTTGATGTCGCCATAGCCCAGGGCTTCGCCCAACTCAATTTTAAAACCGTACTTGGCGGCAGTCGCTTCAAGACCCACCTTTCCTTGTTCATTCCACCCTTTGTCCGTGCCTGCCTCCGGGATGGTGAGGCCCACCAGTTTCGGTAGATCGGCTGCCAGAACGAGGCTGGTTGAAAAACAGATCATAATCGCCAGGGCCATCGCTGTCGTTAGGATTCTTCTCATGTTGTCGCTCCTCTTTTTATGGGTTCAAGTAACATTAGATAATATTTCAATTCAGATTTCTTTTCAGTTTCGCGTTAGCTGAAAATCACCCCCTTTCAATGACAGGATTACAATCTTGGTAATACAATTGTATTTTCTCCTAAGGTGAGCGTTTCTATTTTTGCCCCCGCTCATACGGAACACACAGCGCTGCCGGCAGGTTTGTCGACCGCGCAAAAATCAACAGGGTAGCGATTACGACGAGATATGGCATCATGAGGATAAAATCAGGGCTGATATTTACCCCGGCCACCTGCAGTGCACTGGTCAGGGACATGGAAAATCCAAACAAAAGCGCCCCCAAAAAAACCTTGAGCGGGTTCCATTTCCCAAGCATAACCACAACGATGGCGATATATCCCCGGCCCATAATCATGTTGGGAACAAAAAATGCCAGGTCGCCGAGAGACATGAATGCGCCGGCCAGTCCCCCCATCACGCCGCCGAGCATAATCGCTATGTAACGTGTTTTAAAAACGTTTACACCCGATGCATCCACCGCCCAGGGTGTTTCCCCCACGGCTTGAATTCTCAGCCCCAGACGGGTCTTGTACATGACAAAATAGAGTATCGGTACGCTCAAAAAGGTGATGTACAGCAGCCAGTGCTGGTTGAACAGGGGTTGGCCGATCAAGGGAATTTTGGACAGAAAAGGTATTTCATTGGTTTGTCCAGCTGTGAACAAAATGGGGAATTGATTCCCGAAGATAACCCGGTGTAGAAAACTGCAACCGGCGCTCGCAAAAATGGTTATACCAAGCCCGACAACGATCTGGTTCACCCTGAGGGTTATGGTCATAAAACCGAAAAGAAGACCCAGAATCAATCCGGCGCCGGCGCCCGCTGCAAAACCGAAAGCAAGGCTATCCAACTTGAATCCGACCAAAAAAGATGCAAAGGCACCCGCAACCATCATCCCTTCGAGGCCAAGATTCATCAGACCCGAACGCTCCACATAGGTTTCGCCCAGCGCCCCTAAAAGAATCGGCGTAGTCCCCCTGAGGGTGGATGCCAAAACGGCCCCGATCAATGCCATGTCGAATAAAGAACTCATTTGAGAGCCCTCCTTTTTTCCAGATATTCAGAGGCTGCAAAAAATAGGAGGGTCAACCCCTCCAGAATGTGAACAAAAAAGATCGGCACCCCCTGATCCCGAGCCACAAACTCTCCTCCCACAGCTAAAAAAGAAAAGAAAAATGCCAGTGGGACCACGGCCCATCCGTTAAATCTTGCCAGAAAGACCAGGGGAATGGCGGTCATGCCGTATGCCGGGTTCCAGTCTCCCTGGAATAACCCCTTAATAGCCAAGACATCGCTGACACCAGCCAACCCCGCAAAACCACCGCTGATCAAGAGACCCCAGATCGTGATCCGGGCGACGTTCATACCGGCATGAAATGCTGCGCATTTGTTGGATAAAAGCACCCGAAACTCATACCCAAGAGTGGTCCTTCGAATCACGTAGTGCATGATAAAAAGACAGACGATTCCTACGATCAGACCGATATGTATTGACGTAAACGGAATCATCGAGAGCCGGTGCTTCATGGGTATCAGAGCAGTCTGGGCAGGGACGGTCGTGGGATCGTTGATGGGGCCCTTGACCAGCCATGTGACCAGGTTGATGGCCACCCAGTTCATCATCATCGTCGTGATGATTTCATTCATGTCGTAGCGTGCTTTGAGCACGGCAGGAAGAAGAATCCAGAACATACCGCCTATTGCTCCCAAAGCAGCAACCGTGATCAGATAAACAGGATACGGCAGCGCATTGGCCAGAAAGGGCGCACTCCACCCGGCCAGAACCGCTCCGATCAAAAATTGCCCTTCTACACCGATATTCCACAACCCGGCTGAAAAACAAGCCAGAAGACCGGCCGAGATGATCAACAACGGTGCCATTTTGATGATTGATTCCACCAGGCCCAAGGGGCTGAACATCCCCTGAACAAAAAGCTGCCCGAAATACAATAGCGGATTCTTGCCGATAAAAATCAGTATGACGGCACCGGTGATCAGGGAGAATAAGATGGATAGCACAGAATAAAAAGCTGGAGCGATTTTGTTGAACTCGATTTTCTTCACGTTTTCCCCTATTCTTTAATGCCAAGCATCAGCTTGCCAATTTTTTCCGGCGTGGCATCACACTTGTCCAGGACGCCCATGATCCGACCGTTGAATAAAACCCCTATCCGGTCCGAGCAGTTTATCAATTCATCCATGTCCGAAGTGATGAGCAGAACGGATGTGCCTTGCTTGCTTTCTTCCAGGAGAAGCTCCTGAATATAGCTTACGGTCCTGGCGTCCAGTCCGTAGGTGGGTTTGCTGCAAACGATCAATCCCGGTTTGGTGGAAAGCCCACGGGCCAGGATGAATTTTTGGATATTGCCGCCGCTGAGGGTTCCTGCCCGGACATCCGGGCCGGTGGCTTTGACGTCGAAGTCACTGATCAGCTTGTCGGCATAGCTGTCGACAACACTGTTGTTGATAATGTTGAACCGGGAGTAAGGCGTCTGGCAGTACCTTCTTAAAATGGCGTTTTCGGACAGACTCAAATCCAGCACGCAGCCCTCATTCATCCGGTCATCCGTAATGTAGGAAATACCCATCTCGTGACGATTGGAAACACTCTTTCGTGAAATGTTCTCACCTTTGAATCGTATGCGACCGGATACGAGCTCCCTTTGGCCGGCAATTGACTCACACAACGATTTTTGACCGTTGCCGTCCACGCCTGCGATCCCGAAGATCTCGCCCTCGCGAATCTCGAAGGACACCTTTTTCAGGCCAATCACATCTCGGCTGTTCATTACTTCAACATCCTCGAGCTGCAAAACAACCTGGTCCGAAATTGTTTTTTCGACCAGGGAACACTCGGGTAAGGGCCTGCCCCCGAACATAATATTCAGGATTTTTTCGGTAGCCCCTTTTTTGCCCATAGTGCGAAGCTCGTCACCATTCAACTCCGCGATCTTGCGGCCCAGACTCAAAATGCTGATGCGATCGGATACGGCCAGCGCTTCATTCAGCTTGTGGGTGATCAACACCACTCCCTTTCCGGCTTTTTTCAGTTTGGCTATGGTGAGAAAAAGCTCTTCCGCTTCAATGGGCGTCAGGACCGATGTGGGTTCATCCAGAATCAGCGCTTCGGAACCACGGAAGAGTGTTTTTATGATTTCAGTCCGCTGGCGAGCGCCAACGGAGAGATTTTGGATCAGCTCATGAGGGTCGATGTCCTGCCCGTACTCCTCTGAAATTCGTTTCAGTTTTTTTTCGGCGTTCTTGATGTTCAATACGAATCCGCCTTCGAACCCCAGGATGAGATTTTCAAGAACACTCAAGTTCGGAATCAAGGCAAAGTGCTGGTGCACCATGCCGATACCGAGCTTTAATGAATCATTTGGCGAACGGATCCGGGTCTCCTGCCCGCAAACCTCGATACGCCCCTCGTCGGGTTGGTACAGGCCGTAAAGGATGTTCATCAGCGTTGTTTTCCCGGCTCCGTTTTCCCCCAGAATGGTGTGGACCTCTCCGGGGAGAAGATCGAAGTCGATATGATCATTCGCCAGGACGCCGGGAAAAGATTTGGTTATGCCGGTGGTCTTAAGGAGTGGTTGAACGTTCATGTCAGTCTACCTCACGTGCTACAGCAGATCAATCGGTTCAAGGGTGCACCCTGGGGAACCCGAATTGGTACTCAGGATTTCTTTTCCCTCAGCGCATTGAGAATGAATTCACGGGTGATGGGCAGTTCCGTCACCCGAATTCCTGAAGCATCGTAGACAGCGTTGGCAAATGCCGCGGCAGTGGGCACCAGCCCACCTTCCCCGATTCCTTTGGCTCCATATGGTCCGTGGGGATCACCGGTCTCGATGAGCTGTACATCGATTTCCGGCTGTTCGCCAAACGTAGGAATCTTGTAATCCAGGAAGCCGTCATTGACCACCCGGCCGTTGTCAAGTGTCATTGATTCCATAAACGCAAACCCGACGCCTTGCATAACCGACCCTTCGATTTGTCCTTCGGCAAGCATTTCGTTCATAGTGGTTCCGGTTTCGTGCGCCGCTACAAATTTGAGAATTTTGACTTCTCCGGTACCCTCATCGATTTCAACCTCGCATGCTTGCGTAGCAAAAGCGAAACTCCGTACATTCTTGACAAATTCCGTTTTGATATCCCAATCTTCAGGGATATCATCCGCCCACTGGCCCTTTACCGAAATGGGCGCTTTCAGTTTATTGATGGCGTAACCGGCAAGTTCTCCCATGGTCGCGGATCTCTCCGGCAACCCCGGTCCCCTAACGATCACCATGCCGTTTTCGAGATCGATAAACTCCGGCTTTGCATCGAGCATTTTGGCAGCCGTCTCGATAATGACGGTTCGGGCTTCGCGAGCAGTGGCAAGCGCGGCGTTACCAACCACAAAAGTGGCTCTGCTGCCCCAGGAACCCAGATCGTAAGGCGTCAGATCGGTATCATTGGAGATCACCTTGACGGATTTCATATCCAACCCCAGCTCTTCCGCCACGATCATCGCCACCACAGTGTGGATGCCCTGGCCCATTTCGAGACCAGGGGTGACAATGGAAACCGTACCGTCATCGGAAATTTTTAAAAAGGAATCCGTGGCATTGTAGCCGTAGTAACGGCCGCCGGCCGCCGTGTGGACCATGTTGGCCACACCAACACCTCTGAGCTTGTTTTTGCGGTTGTGTTTTTCTTTCCATCCAATATTTTTACCCGCTATGTAGATGCACTCCTTGAGCCCACAGGTAGGAACAACCGCGCCACACTGAAGTTTTTGGCCGGGGTAATTTGCATTTTTGCGTCTGATTTCAAGGGGGTCCATGCCTATTTTTTCAGCCAGTTCATCGAGCTGAACCTCGCAGGCAAAGGTCAGCTGCGGGTTACCGAACCCCCGAAACGCCGTACTCATCTGCTTGTTGGTGTAGACCATCAGCCCCTCGTAGCTGATGTTGGGTATGTTATACAGGGTTGAGAACATCATGGATGAAAAGTTGAGGGTGGCCGGACCCTTGTCATGATATGCACCGTTATCCCCGATAACCCGGACGGTCCTTGCCTGTAGCGTACCATCCTTTTTGGCACCGGTTTTGACATACATGGTGTAGCCGTAGCGGGTTTTGGCCGTAGTGAACTCTTCGGCCCGTGTGTTCTGAATCTTGACCGGCCGGCCGATTTTTTTTGACAACACAGCGGCGATAGGCAGCTTCATATCCATGACCAACTTGGAACCAAAGCCCCCGCCCATATGAGAATTGATGATCCTTACGTCTCGTATGGGGATGTCAAGAATACGGGCCACTTCCTGTCTCTGGGTGTGTGGCGCCTGAGCGTTGGTCCAGATGGTCAGTCGTCCGTCCGGCGTCCACGACGCCACACAATTGGACACCTCGAGGCAACAATGTGCTACGCGATCGGTTTTATATCGACCCTCGACCACAAAATCACACGATTCAAAAGCCTGGTCCGGATCTCCAAAAAGCCGCTCAACCTTGAAGCCGACGTTGCTTTCGCGGTCGTGGATCAGCGGTGCATCCTCTGCCATGGCTCTTTCAGCGTCGAAAATTGCCGGCAAGGGTTCGTACTCGACCTCGATCTTTTCGACGGCCTTTTCGGCAGTATCTGCATCGATGGCGGCTACCGCAGCCACCTCGTCTCCCACGTATCGAACCTTGTCGGAAGCAAAAATGGTTTTGTCCGCCAGCCATTGAAAAAAGCTGAACTTGCCCATGGGAACATCTGCGGCCGTGATCACGGCGCAGACACCCGGAAGCGCTTCGGCCTTGGACACATCCAGAGATTTAATTCTGGCGTGGGGAAGCGGGCTTCTCAGAATTTTACCGTGAAGCATTCCTGGCAGCTTCAGGTCCACAGTGTACTGGGCCGTGCCTGTGGCCTTGGGTACCGAGTCAATCCTCGGGATTCGTTTTCCAATGATATCACCTTTCATTTTTCACCTCCATCCCTGACGGCTTCAATGGCCTCAACAATCTTGACGTACCCCGTACAACGGCAAAGGTTACCCCTCATTTCCGCTCGGATTTCATCTTTTCCGGGGTTGGGATTTTTTTCTAGAAGACCCTTTGTTGACATGATCATACCGGACGTACAGAAACCGCACTGTATGGCTCCGTGTTCCACAAACGATTCTTGAATAGGATGCAGATTTCCATCTTTGACCAAATCCTCGATGGTTTGCACCTCACAGCCCTCTGCCTCGTGGGCCAGCACCAGGCAAGAATTTACAGTTCGGCCGTCCATTATTACCGTACAGGCGCCGCACTCCCCCATCTCGCAGCCCACTTTGGTCCCTGTCAGACCGAGGTCGTCGCGAATCACCTCGAGAAGGGTGCGGTGGGTACTCACGAAGAGGTTGTAAGGCTGCCCGTTAATGGTTATGTTGAGTTCCCGTTTCACAGCACACCTCCCTTTTCAATCCAGGATCTAGTCGCTTCCAACGCCCGCCTGGAATAGGTTTCAACCAATGTATCTCGATAGCCTTCGGTTGTCCTGACATCGGTGATGGAGCATGCGTCAGTACAGGATTCCCCAACGGCTTTTTCGATAATCGTGTGGTCGAGCCTGTTTCCGATGACAACGCGTTCCATTTGTCTGGACCGGACCGGCGTTGGCGCCACGGCCGCCAGAACCACTTTCAGGTCCTTGATGACCTCATCGGAAGGTTCATAAACGGCAAAAAGGGCAACACCTACAAGGGCAATGTCGAGTGCGGATCTGGCAGCCTTGATGTAAATAGCAAAGGCATTTTGGGGCGGCGTCGGGACGAGAACCTGCTTGACGAGTTCCCCAACCCGGAGCACCGTCTGACCGGGACCGGTAAAAAATTCCTCCAGGAGGACCTCACGTTCATTTTTCCCATCCCCGATAACCACTGAAGCTCCGTACGCGATAAGAATCGGCAATGAATCAGCCGATGGTGCCGCATTGCATATGTTGCCACCGATGGTCGCCCGGTTTCGGACCTGCGTGGATCCAATCGTTGCCACTGCCGCGGCAAGAGCCGGGTAGCGCTCTTTAACAACGTCGGCAATTTCGACATCGGAGAGTAGGGTCATGGCACCGATAGATAGGCCCTTCTCGGGGTTAAACGAAAGGTCTGATAATCCGGGAATGTCCCTGAGGCTGATCATCCCTTCCGGAGCGATCACCTTTTGCTTTGTTTTGATGAGTAGATCTGTCCCTCCGGCCAGGGCTTTTTTTCTGCCGCCAGCCTCATTCAATAACCGACAGGCGTCCTCGAAACTCGAGGGACGCTCATAATCAAAGGCTTTCATAGAGCTCTCCCTGATAATGCTGTTGTGTCCGCATGGAAGGCAGCTGCCGGCCGCCTTCGGCAATGACGGACGGTTATCCTTTACGTGTGGGAGGATAGTCCGGCCAGGAAAACCCGAAGACCATTTCAACGTCCTCGTCACCTTCGTTGACCACGCTGTGTGCCACACCAGCCGGGATGTAGATGCCGTCTCCTGCTTCGTATGTCACATCCGAACCGTCCTGAAGACGCAGGATTCCCTTCCCCTTGAGCACGTAAGCCAGTTCCTCTTCTTCGTGAACCAGCATATCCGTTGCCACGCCGGGAGAAAATTTAGACACGCCCATACACATCTTCCCGGCCCCGACCGTTTCAGCGGTCAGCACTTTTTTTGACCAGCTGTCATTGGGTAACGGTATGGCTTCGGTTTCGGACAACTTGACGATTTTGATGCTCATTGCTTTCCTCGCTTTCTTATATGATGAGTTGGCCGTCTTTCATGATCGGCTTGCCATCCACCTCGATGGTCACATCCCGAACACTGCCATCAAGATGGACACTGCACCAACTCTGTCCTCCAGGGTAGCAGTGGGCGTTGTCGCCCAGGGCAAAGTGGGTCGTACCCATCATGCCTTTTTCAGAAGGGCTTCCGAATACTTCCTTATGACTGGTTCCGATGGCAAATTCTGCGATGGTATTGGCGTTCTCCTCGGCATCGGCTACGACCTTTTTCAGTTTTTGCGCCGCCTCGCCACCGGAAATGTCAACCGCCCGACCGTTTTCGATGGTCCAGGTCATGTGTTCCGGGAGAGTGCCACTGATCCCAACACCCAGCATGATGCCGTCGACCACGATCTTGCCGTGGGTCTTGTCCTCGACGGCAGCGTAGGCAACCTCCCCCCACAGGGGAATGGGACCCATCATGACGCCGGGATCCTTTACCGGAACTACCTTCAGGGGCGGCCGGTTTTCGATACAGATGTTGACGTCGGTCCCCGCCGGATTGGTCACATGAACCCACTTGGCACCTTCCATGGCGGCCATGATCTTCTCCGCCCTTTGGGTGATCAGATCGATGTCGCTGATCTCCAGATCCCACGTACCCAGACCCTCCTCAACGGAGGCTATCTTTGCTCCACGCTCGACGCTCTCCTTGACCGGATCGACATGGGCAAAACGGTTGGCCCATTCCAGGTTGGTGGTGATGATGATCTCGTCGGAGTTCAGCATGGCCTGGGCCAGGTGCGCCGGCGGTTCCATGGGTACGGCCATGGAAGCCAGGGCGGCGCTGACGTGATGGGTGACATTAGCGATCACGGGGTAAGCCCCCAACGAAAATGCCACACCGGCAATGCTTTGCGCTTCCGGCATGTGTTCATCGTCGGCGATAATTAGGACCTTGTCGTCAGCCTTGACCGTCATGCAGTGTTCCACGATCAATCGAGCTCCCTTGATCAGTGTGATGGTCGATTTCATACTTGCCTCCTTGTTTTTTTAAACAGTTACGTTTGGGCTGCTATTTCACATATTCCATATCCTTCAGCAGAAGGAGAAGCTTCTGAATCCGTCCGCCCATCAATGCTTTGATATCCTGGTTTGAATAATCGTAAAAACCTTTTCCGCTCTTGAGACCCAGGTCGCCCTGCTCCACCATCTTGGCAACAATGGGTGCGGCGCCGTCGGACTTGTCCAGGTCTTTATTCAGGTACTGGGACACGCGGTAGTAAATGTCCAGGCCTGCCATGTCGATTGTTTCCAGAGGTCCCATAACGGGAAATTTGAATCCGATCCCGGCTTTGATCATGGTATCGATGTCTTCCGCACTGGCAACCCCCTCGTTAAGGAGCGCTATGGCTTCTCGCATGAGAGCATACTGGAGCCGGTTGCCCAAAAAACCGGGGACATCTTTTTTGACCAGAACCGGCACTTTACCTATTTTACGGATCAGATTGTCGATTGTTTGCAGAACGTCCTCGCCGGTGGACTCACCCTTGACGATTTCGATGACCGGGATAATGATGGGTGGGTTCCACCAATGCATGCCCACCACTTTTTCCGGGCGCCGGGTGGCTTGGGCCATCTTGGTAATACTGAGGCCCGAGGTGTTGCTGGCCAGAATGGTGTCCGGCCCGCAGATTTCATCCAGCTCACTCAAAAGCCGGGTCTTGAGATCCATCACCTCGGGGATGACCTCGATTACCAGGTCGGCATCCCGGACGGCATCCGTCAGGCTGGTGGCATTCTGAATCCGGTTCCTGGCGTCTGCGGCCCCGGTATCAGACAGCATACCGGCCTGCTCCATCAGATTCAGGTTCGCACCCAGGGTTTCCCGTGCTTTTTTTAACTGTTCGGAATCGATGTCGAATATCTGCACTTCGATCTCGTGTTGGGCCAGCACCTGGGCGATCCCTGGGCCCATGGTACCGGTGCCGATAACTGCCACCTTTTTAATGTCGAAAGTCTTCATAGGATTCTCCTTGGTTAATCAAGTCCATATTTTTTCCACTTGTTTTCCGCTTGATCCAGATATTTCTGGGGCGGCAGCGCGATTTCGGGATATTCCCAGTTCTGGGTTGCATCGATCAAAACTTTTGACGAACGCCGTTCCCAGAGCGGCACCTCGGAGGGGTCCGAGGATGGGTCCAGGAGGATTGGGGCTGTGTTCTGCAAAAAAGTAATGTCTTTAACCGGCTCCACCCTAAAAGCCAGAATCCATTCTCGTATGAAGGGATCGCGAATGTCCACGTCGTCGTCGGTGACAACGATCCATTTGGCGAATGTGGGGTGGTGGGTCCAGGCTGCGGACAAGACTTGCTGTGCATGTCCGGGGAAAGCGGTTTTCATACTGATCCAGCAGATCGAGTAGCTCCCCCCTGCCTCAGGCAGATGAACATCCTTTATTCCGGGTATTTTCAGATAACCGGCCAGATGTTGATAGACATTGGCCTCCTCGGGGAGCTGTCGCATCAGACTGCTCTCGCTTGGCGGCATCTGACTAAACAGCGCATGGTATATCGGTTTTTTACGATGGGTGATGCACTTGACATAAAACTTGGGCATCATGTAAGGGCCACCCATGTATCCGGTGTATTCTCCAAAGGGTCCTTCCACCACACTCTCACCAGGTAAGACAATACCTTCGAGGACAATTTCGGCGGTTGCCGGTACATAGATGTCGCACGTTTCGCATTTGACCACCTCCACGGGTTTTCCCCGCAATCCTCCGGCAATGGAAATTTCATCTACCCCTAACGGTACTTTGGTTACCGATGACATGATGATGGTCGGATCCGCTCCGATTACAACAGCCATGGGCATGGGTTCGTTCCGCTTTTCCCATGAGGCATAATGAACGGCACCATGCTGACTCGGAAGATCCCATAACACACCTGTTTCATTTTTAGCTTTGATTTCCATCCGGTATGTCCCGATGTTTCCGACACCTGTTTCGGCATGCCGCGTAAACAGGCACGGTGCTGTCAGAAACGGGGCTGGATCCTTTTCCGGTGTCCATGTGGGGATGGGGAAACGGTGTAAATCCACCTGGTCGCCGGTCAGAATTACATCCTTGCACGGACCGGTATCGACCACTACTGGATCGATCGGGTTTGACAGAGCTCCGGACAAGGTCTCCTTGATGCTATTAAATCCGGGGTCTGTTTCGATGGCAAGTCCATATACTTTCCGGGACGCCCCGATGGCACCGAGAACCACGGGTATGTCGTACCCTTTCACGTTTCGGAAGCCCAATGCACATCTTTCGCTCTCCTTGGTCTTTCTGAAATAATTACGGGCCACGCTCGTGATTTCCCAATCCTTGTCCACTTCTTCCTCGACCCACTTGACGCAGCCATTTTTTTCAAGCGTCTCCAAATACTCCTGAAAGCTATCGTATGGCATATTGAAGCCCCTCCATTTTCTCAACCGGTATCGTATGTCGGTTGGGTTAAATATATGATGAAATATAGACGACTGACATCGATCTTAAACCGCTTCCATGGTAATGGCCTTGCGTTTGCAAAGCCAGTAGCAGACGCCGCACATATAACACTTGTCCTTTTGTTGAACATGGGCCTTTTTGCTTTCCTCATCAAACGACATCACTTCACAGTGGCCCAGGTCTACGCACACCTTGCACCCATTGCATTTCTCTTCGTCAATGACCGGGTAGGCGTCGAAATAATCGACCTTTTGCGGGGTGACGATGTGTTTGAGTGCGATGTTGCGAAAATCATCGAGCGTTTCATGCCCCATCTCGTCCATCCACTCCCGCACGCCTTTTTCAAGTTTGGGTAAAGCTTTGAAGCCGTCGGTATAAAACAGGGTGCAGTATGTCAGGACGGTGGCACCGTACATGACCATCTGGATGGATTGCTGCCAGTTTGAGATGCCGCCGCCGCCGGCAATGGGCAGATCGGGACATTTCATACGCATCTGTGCGACATGCCGGAAGGCCAGCGGTCGAATCCACGGACCGCAAATGCCGGCAAAGGACTGGTTATGGGTGCTGGGGTAAAGAGGTTTTCCGTTGTCGTAAATATCACATCCCGGCAGAGACATGGGACAATTGATCCCGGATACCGCAGCTGCACCGCCCTGCTGGCAACCCTCGGCCACGATGTCACAAGGCCCTTCCGGGGTCATTTTAGCCATGACCGGTATGGTAATGTTGTCCGAGATTGCCCGGCAGACTTCACGCGCCAGGATGGGATTCTTGCCCAGATGAGCACCCAGTTCGTCGGTAACGTCCACGTTCATTTTTTTTGCCATCAGACCAACATTGGGACAGGACATGTTCAGTTCTACCATATCCGCGCCGGCTTCTTCGAGCATCTGAGCCAGCTTGACCCACCCATCGAGGTTTTCTCCGGGACCCATCATGTTGGCCATCACCTTCAGCTCGGTCTGTTCTTTGGTTTTGCGTATCAGTTCCTGTGCCTCTTCAACACCCAGACGATGCCCGGACGGGGAGTAAAACCCGCCGCCCTTTTCGAACACGTGGTATGGACGTGCGTAAAAAGGCACTTCGAGAAAAGCCAGTTTGGTACAAACGGCACTGGCGCCGAAATCTTCTGCCCACCGGATCTTGTCGAACTCATCGGTGAGCTCGGATGAGGCCGCGATAAATGGATTTTTCAACTCCAGGCCTGCAAAATTAACGTTTAGGTTTGCCATGGAAATCATCCTTTCATTCTTTATTCGATATAATTTAGGTGTTAAGCATCGATCCCGAGTTTTTCGAGATGCTCGGGTGTCGGTACGCCGTTTTTATCCCATCCTCTAAGATTGTAATACTCCGGTATCATCCTGGATACGTCCACCACGTGCTTTTCCGGGTCGGAACCGGGTTCCGTGGCAAACCGTTCGGGTAGTTTGTCCTGGTCCGAACCGATGCCTTCACGCTGGTTGAACAGACGTTCCAGGGTGTTGACCCGATCGCCGATGGTATAGACATCGTCAGCGCTTATGTTCATACCTGTTGCAAGGTTTACGGCTCTGGCATACAGGTCCACACTGATACCCAGATCCACCGTGAACATGCACATGATGATGGAATCAATGATAACGGTCGAGTCCTGCATTTTCTTGACCAGCTCCGCCTTGCCTTCATAGGCAAACCGGTCATAGTCGCCCAGAACACCCAGAAACTCGGCCGCAATGGTAAAAGCCTTGTTATGGTCAGCCCCGCGGGCGGTTGTGGCCAGGTTGAGGGCCATGCCGAAAAAGGCGCGGGGATCGTACCCGGGCATCTCCAGCCCTTTAACATGCATGGCATACTTTTCCGATCCTCGTCCCAGATCCTGGGAAGCCGCCCGAACACCCTTGGCCAGCAGTGCGCCGACACCTTCTTTCCGGGCGATTTTTTCGATCAAAGGCTTGAGAACCAAAGCATTGCCAAACTTGATTTCCAGCCCGTCAGCCTCTTCGGAAGATAGCAAACCGTTTTCGGAGCACTCCATTGCCCAGGCGATGGAGAGCCCGGCGGAAATTGTGTCGATACCGTACTTGTCGCAAAGGTCGTGAGCTTCGAAGACACGTGGGAGGTCGGAGATGCCGCAGTTTGTCGCAAGGGCACCTACGCTCTGATGCTCGATCCGCTCAGTGATAAAGTCAGCACCGTCAAGCTTGAATTTGGTAATCGAGCCGCAGGCGACGGGACAGCCGGAACACGATTCGAAGCGCTGAAACCAGGGCTTCATGTTATTGGCATTTATTTTTTCAACATCTGGAAAGGAGGTCTTTTGAAAATTAAAACTGGGTTGACCCGCCGCTTCGTTGATGGGATCGAGCATGCCGGTTGTACCGACATCGCGAAAGAGTCCCCGAACCTCGTTCTCACGTATGGTCTTGTGTAGGAAAAAAACATCCTGGAGACCTTGCCTGCCCGAGATGCCCATATCGACGCTCCCGGTCCCGCGAACCGCGACGGCCTTCAAGTTCATCCAGCCCATGACAGCACCCTGTCCGGCCCGGCCCACAACATGCTGTTCGTTGCTTATGGTGGCGTAGCCTACCTGATTCTCACCACCAAATCCGATGGAGGCTATTTCGAAACCCGAACCCAGATCCTTTTTCAGCGTATCTTCGGTCTGTTGGGTGGTCTTGCCCCAGAGGGCTCCGGCACTATGGAGTTCGACCTTGTCGTCATCGATAACCAGATAGACCGGACTGGAACTCTTACCCTGAAAAAGCACGCCGTCATGACCGGCGTACTTCAGATTGTTTGCCCAATGCCCGCCGGCAAAGCCCACGGAAAGACCTCCGGTCAAAGGCGACTTGGTGCCCACACCATAACGACCACTGGTGGGGATAAGGGTTCCGGCGGCCGGCCCGGTGATAAAGAGGAGGCGATTATCCTGCGAATAGGAATCGGTTCCGGCCTTGATTTCATCATAAAGAATTTTGGCTGCAAGACCACGCCCGCCGATGTATTTTTCCAGAATCGCTTCGTCGAGACCGCGCCTTGTGATGGTTCCCGAGCTTAGATCAACGACCAAGAGCTGTCCTTTATATCCTTTGTATTTCATTTTCATGCTCCTTTTCATCTTGACTTAAAGGGTGATCGCTTCTTCAGGACACCACTCAATACAGAGCGGTTCTCCGCCACAAAGATCACAGGTATAAATACGTTCGGACCGGCTGTCGTAAGCCACACCCTTTTGTGGGCAGGCGTCGACACATAGCTCACATAAGGTACACTTTTCTTCATCCCAAACGATAATCCCGTTACCAAGACTAAGGGCTTCTTCCGGACATGCCGTTATGCATTTCTGTTCTTCCAAACCATCACATAAATTACAGACCATGGCGTAGGGCGTACCCCACCTGCCCTCTTCCCGACCGATGCGAATGGCCGCAACATCAGGATAGACCGAATTGGTAAGTCTGAAAGAGCAAACTTCCTCACAGAGTCGACAGTTTACGCATTTCTCGTTTGCAAAATTCAGCATTTTTGCCTCCCTTGCTTCCTGTTTAGATTAGATCGCTTCCAGGGCTGCTCCTACTCCGCTACCCAGTTTAACCGGGTAACCGATATCGTGGAGCGACTTTTCGACCATTGCCAATTGCATGGCGACATAGGCCGGATTGGCCGTCGGTCCCATATGACCCAGCCGGAACAGCTTCCCTTTAAGTTCGCGAAATCCACCGGAAATGGTGATCCGATATTTGTCATAGAGGTGCCGCCGCAACTTGACTTCATCGACACCGTCCGGTGCCTTGACCGCAGTGGCACACGGCCCACAAATGTCCTCCGTGTCCGCCCAGAGCGAAAGCCCCATTCCCTTGACCCCGGCCCGTGCCATGCCGGCCGCCCTCTTATGTCGGGCGATCATGTTTTCCAGACCTTCCTCGAACACCTGATCCAAGGTATCGTCAAGGGCAACAACTTCATTGGTAAACATGGTGTATGGGAAACTGCGCTTTTCTTTCTCGCAGAGCCATTGCTCTTTGAAATCGAGCATGCTCATGTAGGAGTACCGCACGGGTTTGGATTTATTACGCATTTTTTCCCAGGCATCTTCACTCACAGCCACCGGTGCGAGCCCCGGGGACGAGGCCAGGCACTTCTGCGGCCCGATACAGCAGATGTCGATACCCCAGTCGTCGACATTCACCTCTGCCCCACCGATGGAAGAAACGGCGTCAACGATGGTTATTGCGCCGTGTCTTTTGGCAATGGGACAGATATCCTTGATGGGATTGACGGTTCCCGAGGGGGTTTCGCTGTGGACAACCGCCATGATCTTGATGTCGGGATTTTCGGCGAAAGCCTTTTCCACCTCGGCGGGATCGATAGCCTTGTTGTAATCGGTCCTCACTTCAATTACCTGACCGCCAAAGGCTTCGATGTACCAGGCATACAGATGCCCGTATATCCCAGACACCAAGTTGAGACATTTGTCGCCAGGTTCGATGGTACAGAACGCCGCAGCTTCGAGCCCTAATAGAGCCTCGCCCTGCATGATAATGACATCGCCGGAGGTCTTGAAAAACCGTTGCAGTTTTTCGGTGCATGCATCAAAAATCTCCGCAAACTCGGGATCGTGATGGTAAAGAATTTGCTGGGACAGTGCCCTGAGTGTCCGGGCGCTGCCCTGAACAGGTCCGGAACTCATATTGAAAAGCGCATGTTCTCTCATGGGTTTTCCTCCTTTTCGGGTTTGTTTTGCGTGTCAGTGAATTCGTTCCGATTCCTCAATCATCCTGTCGAGTTTTATCCGGCAGCAGCTATCGCTTTTTTGACCCCATCTTTTTGGCCCATCCCGGTCGGGAGTCGGGATCGTTGAACACCACGGAAAAGACGCGGGTGGTGCCGGTGGTTCTGCTCTTCCAGTAGTGAGGATTCTCTGACTTAAAGTGGACACAGTCTCCAACTTCCAGAACGTATTCCTCATCATCGACCGTATAGGCAATTCTGCCTTTCATACAGAACTTGATTTCTTCTCCCTCGTGGATTAGGGGAACCTTTCCGCTGTTGCCCCCCTTTTCAATGGTCAGAATCGAAGCTTCCAGCCGGGCGTCGGCCAGAGAGGACCCCAGATCTTCGACCTTGAGATTGGAAGCGGGTATTGTCGTCGTCTTTCGCTCGTCATGACGTATCAAAACCACTTTTTGTGATTCGGACTCGTCATCAAAAAACGAGGTGACTTTTTGATTAAGGCCACGAGCAATCTTCATCAGCACCGCAATGGATGGAACCATCTCGTTGGACTCGATTTTCTGGATCGTCGAGGGTGAAGTGTCAGTCAACCTAGCTGTTTCCCGGATAGAAAGACCCAAGTCCATCCGACGTTTTCTTATCCGCTGGGCGATTTTGCTAACGTACTCTTCAACCATCATAAGGTATTACCTTCTCTTTCCCGTCGCCATCCCGAGAGGGCGACGGGTGGTATTTATACAGAATATTTATTACCGGAACATGTGCCGACCGGCTCATTTCACTAGTCAACCACCTTCGCCTAAAGGCGAGGGATTTTCTCCCATTCCCCAAATGGGACATTAAACGGATATGCGCTCAACGTCCCTGAAATAATCTTCTTCTTTTGCAGGCATGAGAAACGTGACCACAACGAAAACCCCCAGGCTGAGCAGCAGCGTCCAGAAACCGGAGTAGAGTCCCATGGGATTCCGATGAAAGATCAAATACACGGCCAGGATCGACCCCGACACAATACTGGCGATCGCCGCAGCCGGACCGGCCTTTTTCCAAAACATCCCTAAAATAGCTGCCGGCGCCAGGGTTACCAGTCCGGGATAGGCCATGTCGATGAGCGAATTAAACAGCAGCTTCGGCGGATAAAAGGCCAGGACCGCCATGACGGCTATCAGCACAACACTGATTATCCGTCCAATGGTAGCTTCTTTTGCCGGGTCCATTTCCGGGTTGAATGGTTTACGGTAAAGGTCCATCGTGAGGATGGAACTGAGTGCCAGTACGGCCGAGTCCACGGTTGACATCGTTGCCGCAACGGCTCCTGTGAGCAGGGTAGCCGCCAGCCAGGAGGGCATGTTGCCGAACATGAGCTTCATGACAATCTTGGCCGGGATAATCTTTTCCCCGCCGGCAAACAGTTCAGCGATGATAGGAGCGGCGGCCACGGCCAGAAAAAAAGAAATGACAAACAGGATAATCGTGGTTCCGATAAAATAAGTCACGATGTTCTGCAGACCTTTTTCGCTCTTGACGGCGTATATCCGTACCCAGAGCTGCGGCATCAAGGCAAATCCGAGTCCGATGATAAAGAGTTGAGAAACATACAGCTTCATAGTGTAAATGGGTATCGGACCAGGGGTTTTGAACAGTGCCGGACGGATCTGCTGTGCCTGAGCGAAAACGTCCGACCACTCGATACTGGTGCTTAAAAATATAAAGGTGCCAACAACACAGGTCATGAGAATGATCACCTGGAGGGTGTCGGTGTATTCTATGGCACGGAATCCGCCCAAAACGATATAGACGGACAGAACCACCGAGATAAGAACAACGGATGCTCCATAGCTCATCAACCCGCCGGTAATGGTTTCCATAATGTAGGATATTCCGACGATTTGTGTGGCCATGAAAAATATCATAAAACCAACGGTATTCAGCCCCACGATGATTCTGACAGTCCGGCTGTTCCCGTAGCGATGGGTCATCAGGTCCGCCGGTGTTACGTATTCATGCTGGTGCGCCAGTTTCCAGAACAGATACCCCACGGTGGGGATGAACACGGCCAGTAGAAACATCTCGCTGATAAGAAAGATATTAAACCCGATTCCGAGGATAAAATAAATACCCACAGCACCCATGAAGACAAGGGCGCTGAATACCGTGGATACATAGGACATGGGACCCACGAAAGCGCCGCTGGTTCGATTGCCGATAAAATAATCACCCGAGTTCATTTTGGTTTTGGAACGAAAAACAGCATAACCAACCACAAGACAGACCAGCATGTATGCAACGATGATTAAGATAGGGATGACTTTCAGAAGCAATTTGCTCTCCTTTCCGGCGTCTGGATATAAACATTCTCAGGCCAGGCGCAGATTTCACATTGGCAGTAGAATTATTTCCGGCTGAAACGCTGTTTGGAAAATAGATATCCAAGAATCAACGAAATAACCATCAGTCCGAAGGTAGTTACCACCGAGCTTGGCAGCCACCCAAACCAAATCGAAGGGTTGTCCGGATATATGAGAATTGCCAACAGGTACATGACGATCCATACAACCAACCACGTGATCCACCATTGCCGCTTTTTCTTGATGAACGTAGTCACATTTACCTCCTTTCATCGCAGATTGTTTTCCGCCATTGAGAATAGAGAAACAGCACTTTGATAGTGCCCATATGACAAGCAGAATTATTTCGTGTTGAGAATCTCTTTCACCCAGGTGATATCCAGCGCTTCTAATCTTTCGTCCATGGGGGCGCCCGTCTTGAGATCCCAACCGCACAGCGTGTAGAACTCATCCTTCATTGCCTCAAAGTCCTCGATCTTCCCGCCCTGACTGGGTCCGCTGGAAACACCTTCCGACAACAACCGGTCAGGAAGCACATCGTCTTCACGCGTCAGCCCTTCCCGGCAGTTGAAGGCCCTTTCGACTTGGCTGATTCTATCCCCGATAGTGTGCAGATCACTTGGCTGGTAGTCTAACCCGGTGGCGCCGTTTAACATGCCAATCACTGTTTCATCGCTGAGCCCGATTGCCACAAAGGCACAAATGAGTCCTGAATCACAAAGAGAAGCTCTTCTGTTTCGGGTTCCGGCAACAAGCGGGGCCTTACCCTTTTCTGCAAAACGGTCTATTTGGGGGTTCATCATTTCAGCAATGGCTGTATATCCACCGGCATGGTGGCACCCGCCCCTCGGACCACATGCATAAACAAGCCCCATTCCTTTCATGCCCCTCGGATCGTAACCCCCCAGTTCCATGCCCTTGGCGTGCATGGCATATTTGTGTGAATCACTTCCAAAACGGGCTGCCATATTACGGGTTCCCTCTGCCACCACCGCGCCAAAACCTCTGTTGTAAGCCACATCTTCAACGAGCCGGAGCATGGCCTTGGCATTTCCAAATGCCAGATCGCCCGCATGGGTATCGTCGGCGTCGATAATGCCCTTTTCGAGACACTCCATCGCAAAAGCAATACTCACACCGGTACTGATTGTATCGAGACCCAGCAGGTCGCACATTTCATCCGCCTTGATGATGGGGGCGAGATCGTATACGCCGCAACACGACCCAAATGCGTAAACTGTTTCGTAATCAGGCCCCTCGCTTTGAGCACCTTGATATTCCCCTTCGCTTACCGCAAACATTTTCGTGCACTTGACCGGACATCCGGCTGAACAGGCCATATCCTTGACATGGAAATGTTCCCGCATCTGTTCGGCAGTAATCGACTCGGCCTTGTCAAGGGCGGCCTCTGTCCAGTTGTTTCCGGGCAACACACCGTTGTTCATCAAGCCCCGGAGCATATTCGAACTGCCGTAGGTCTTCAGGATTTTTGCAGTCATGGGGTTCTGTTTAAGTTCTTGATAACCGTTTTTTATCGCAGTTTTCATGACCTTGGCATCGGCCAAGGAAACACTGGTCCGGCCACGCACGGCCACGGCTTTCAGGTTTTTCGATCCCATGACAGCGCCTGCGCCGCCACGTCCCAGGGCCCGTCGCTCGTTGATGAGACAGGCGTATGGCACAAGATTTTCCCCGGCGGGACCGATGCAGGTAACCCTGGCATCCGTGCCAATCTCCGACAAGATGATATCCTGGGTATCCGCCGTATCCTTGCCCCACAGGTGTGATGCGTCCTTGAATTCAACCCGGCCGTCATCTTCCACAAAGATATAAACCGGCCTGGAAGCTTTTCCCTTGATGACAATCACGTCGTTGCCCGTCTTTTTCAGCATGTCACCAAAATGACCTCCTGACACGGAAAAGGAGTAGAGACCGGTTTGCGGTGATTTTGTGTGCAGAACGTATCGATTGCTCCCCGGTACAGAAGAATCTACCAGGGGGCCGGTAGAAAAAATGAGAAGATTCTCTTCTCCAAGGGGGTCGATTCCGGCCGGGAGTTCTCTGAGCATGATCGCAGCACCCAGCCCCCTCCCGCCCATAAATAGACGCAAATCGTTTGCTGTTATTTTTTCTGTTTGAATAACCTGGTGGGCAAGGTCAATCTTGAGCAATCGACCATGGCTTCCAAATGTTCTTGCAGTTTTCATATAACCTCCACGTAGCAAGTTATGTAACAAGACCGAGTAGAAAGAATCGTATGCTTATCGTTGACAATTTGTATTCGTATAGGAAACACTCGTACAGGGTTTCCTGCTTCAATGTCAAGCAAAATAAAATTCATTTCACCGGTTTTCAGGAAGGATGGGAATAAGGAAAGAAATTCCTTTATCTTCTTTTTTTTGTAAACATCGAGGTTCATTTTTTGCTTGACACTTTGTTGAATGTTCCTGTAACTCTGTTTCCGATACACGTACACGTTGTCGTCAATAAGCGTACACTCTCTGCTAAACTCGTTTTTTTCATTTTGTTCTGCGAAAGGAAAGCATGTGACGCTAGAAGAGACTCAATACGATTGTATGCTACGCAGCATCTCGCACTATTTTGGACCCAACCAGGTGCTTCATGATGTATCCCTGTCCATTCACAAGGGCGAATTCTTCGGTATCCTTGGCCCCAGCGGTTCTGGTAAAACCACAACCATGCGCATTATCGGGGGATTTATCATTCCTGACGTTGGAGAGGTATACCTCCAAAATGAACTGATGGGACGTCGGCCGGCTTATCGCCGCAACACCACGATGGTTTTCCAACACCTGGCCCTGTTTCCCCACATGACAGTATTCACCAACCTGGCCTATGGTTTGAAGATCCGTAAACTGCCGGCCAAAGAGATCAAAGCCAGAGTGGCGGGTGCCCTGGAGGTAGTTCATTTAGAAGGCCTTGGAAAGCGGTATCCGAAACAGCTCAGCGGTGGCCAGCAGCAACGGGTCGCACTCGCCCGGGCCCTGATCCTTGAGCCCAGTGTGGTTTTGTTTGACGAACCCCTGGGTTCCCTTGACCTTAAGCTTCGCCGCGATATGCAGATCGAAATAAAAAATATCCAACGCCGTTTGGGTACAACATTTATCTACGTGACCCACGATCAACAGGAAGCTCTCAATATGTGCGATCGGATCGCCATCATGAACGAAGGCAAGATCGAGCAGATCGGCACCGCCGAAGAAATCTATGAACGGCCTCGAACCCGGTTTATTGCCGACTTCATCGGCGACACTAATTTTTTGGATGGCAAGGTTTGTGCGCACGAAGGAAACACTTCGACAATCGAAGCCAACGGATTGGTATTCCATGCTAAGGATGAAAGCCGATTTGAAGTGGGTGAGGCGGTGACTCTCTGTACCCGCCCTGAAAGGATCTTGATCGGTGAGAGTGCTAGCGAATGCGACACACTGCACCCGGCCCATATCGTTAACTTGATCTATTCCGGACCCATGCGGCGCTGCATCGTCGCGTTGCCGAACGGCGTCCAACTGAAAGCGGATTTAGATGCCAAGGCTACCGCTGATTTCCGGGTTGGAGATGAAACGCAGATTGGTTGGCTTGTCAAAGACGCATCGCTGCTGGCCTCAAAGACCGCACGTTGAGAAAGTGCGTTGGTCTGCATTCGGGTGTTGCAGGCTGTACGGACTTACATATGTGAGGAAACTCCGGTGACTGTGAGCACATACGCTTGCATCCGGATGGAAAGGAGGTGGCAGAAAAAAGTTGACTGGCTGAAGAAACCCCAGTGTTGCAAAAGCCGGAGAGCTTCAGAGTCAAGGCGTCTGAGGGTGAAATCGTAGTTATTTACTTCGAACCCTCAGCAACGCAGGATCTGAAGTTCTCCGGCTTTCCCACAAGGGTAAACAACATGGCAAGAACACATGCAGCATTAAATATGAAGGAGACTATCATGAAGCATCCAAAATGTTCAATCGCAATCAGGCTGGCGGTAATTTTCTTATTCGTAGTTATACTACTACCATTGCGCGGAGTGTTGGCCGCTGAAGATAAGGAACTCAACATCTGGACATGGGGTATCTACTGCCCTGATTTTGCGACCCAATCCTTCGAAGAAGAGTATGGCATCAAGGTTAATTGTACTTTCTATCACGGCAACGAAGAACTGTGGTCCAAGATTCAGGCCGGGCACAAGGGCCTCGATATCATTCAGCCCAGCAACCATATGATCAAACGATTTGCCAAGGCCGGCCTCTTGTCACCGATTGATAAAAGCAAGATTCCCAACTATGAGGGTTTGTCGGAAGGTTTCAAAAAAGCGGATTACAATATGGTCGATGGGAAACAATATAGTGTACCTTACACTTTCGGGATCATGGGAATGGCCTATCGTACCGACCTGGTCAAGGAAGCGCCTACCTCCTGGGGTGCACTCTGGGATGAGCGTTATAAGGGCCGCATCGCATTTTCACGGAACCCGGTGGATGCCTGTTTTGCCGTTGGTAAATATCTCGGTATGGATATCACACAGCTCGATGTCGACACCGACGCCAAACTGATCCCCATCAAGAAGAAGCTGAGTGCACAAAATCCGCTATTGCTGAAGCGCATAGAAAGCCTGGAAGAAATGAAGAATCTCCTGGCTTCGGGTGAGATATGGCTCACGTCAGCTGACGATGGCATGATCCACAAGATGCAGCTCGACGGGCAACCGGTGAAATTCGTACTTCCCAAAGAAGGGGCCGCGGCCTGGATCGACCAATTCTGCATCATGTCCGATGCCCCCCATAAGGATGCGGCCAATAAATGGGTCAATCACATGCTGTCTCCGAAAATTGCCTCCCAGATGATTAAGAAAATGGGCTATATGGTAGTCAACGCGGAAGCCGCCAGCGCCTTGCCAAAGGAGATGGCCGATATTATGACCTACTCCGATGAGGAAACAAAACGGTTGGTACCGTACCCCACGCTGAAGCCGGAAACATCCGAGAAGATGGTAAGGGCCTACCAGGATGTGCGCGGGAAATAGATACCCGGATCCAAAGGGCCCGGCACTGATTCAACCCTATAAGGGATTAATATTATGCACATTCAGCGTGTGATAAATTCTAAATACGAAACGGTTCGACAGGCTCACCGCCCTGAGCAAGGTCGAAGGGCAAATCCAAATATTAAATGCTCGAATGTTTCAAACTTAGTGCTTGAACTTGTATCTCCAAGGTCTTGTTTTGATCATTCGAATTTGGATCATTAGGTATTGTTTAGGATTTCGAATTTCGTGCTTCGGATTTAGAGTTTTAGGGAATAAACAAATGCAGGAATCCCCAGGCCAAAAAAAAACAATAGAGGCGTTGCCGTGGCGGGATCGACTTGATGAACTAGCCGTTCCCATTCTCACCATATGCCCGGCCGCCATCATGTTGATCCTGTTCTTTCTGATGCCGATGTTTGTGGCCTTGCGTTACAGTCTGATGTCTAGCATGCCCTTCTTCGATCCCCATTTCCACTATACATTTGACAACTATCTGCGTGTACTCGTTGAACCGATTTATCGTAATGCCTTTATCCGAACCGGCATCTATGCGGCAACGGCAACGGTCATCTCTTTGCTAATTTCCTATCCGGTGGCCTATTATCTATCGCGAATAACCAAGCGCGGGAGCTTGCTATTGCTGGTCCTTCTGATCCCATTTTGGACCAGTGTGATCCTGCGCGTCTTTGCCTGGAAGATTATTCTGGGTTCAAGCGGAATTCTCAATTGGGCGCTTATGTCATTAGGGCTGATCGATGCCCCTGTCCGGTTATTATATTCGGGAACCGGCATTGTGTTCGGTCTGGTCTACACCTATACACCGTATATGGTGCTTCCGCTTTATGCCAGCTTGGGCAAGGTGCCTAACAAGTTATTGGAAGCGTCCGAGGATCTTGGTGCCAACAAGTTGCAAACGTTGATCAGAATAACGCTTCCGCTGACCAGTTCCGGAACCGTATCAGGGGTGGTTCTGGTACTGCTGGCCTGCTTCGGAGACGTGCTGTCATCACAATTGTTGGGCGGCGCCAATACGTTGATGATTTCTTCGGTAATCTTTGAAACATTTATGGGAGGCGCAAACTGGACCACCGGCAGTGCACTTTCGGTGGTTGTTTTCCTGGCCCTGTTGATGCTGGCAGCCATTATCGCCCGTATAGGAAAGGAGGCCGACTATGCGTAACTCTCGTCTGCCTGATTGGCTGGTAAAGAACTGGGGCGACAAGGCTTTCCGGATATACTTCATTCTGTTCCTTTGTTATATTTTTTTGCCGTTAGCAGTACTTGTGCTCTATGCTTTCAACACGTCGGAGTATCTGACCTGGCCGATGAAAGGCATGACCTTCCATTGGTTCCAGAAAGCCTTGGATGATTCCAGGTTAATACTAGCCCTTAAAAACTCGGTCATAATTGGGCTGGTCGCAACATTTTTCTCAACCTTCATCGGGGGCGGCCTGGCCTATGGCCTTGTCAGGTTCAGGTTCAGAGGCAAAACCTTGATCGAGGCTCTCAACATCCTGGCAATTATCACCTACGGTGTTGTTTCGGCTATCTCGGTTTTGCTCTGGTTTCGCTTCCTGGGCATCCCGGGTGGAATCTGGCCCACGATTTTGGGACACACAACCTTTATTATGCCCTTTGCCGTCATGGTCATCCGCGACAGATTGCTGAACTTTGATCTTGAAATGGAGGAAGCTGCCATGGATCTTGGCGCAACCCGGCTACGGACATTTTTGGACGTCACATTGCCGTTAATCATCCCATCCGTCCTGGCCGCAGCACTTTTCTGCTTTACGATCTCCATGGGGGAGTTTTTGCTGTCATTCTTCCTGATCGGACACGAGTTGACGCTGCCTGTGTATCTTTATAGCTTGATGCGCTTCACCTTCACACCGGCTGTAAATGCTGCAGCGGTTTTGATCATTTTATTCCCGACCATTGCAGTAATTATAGCCGCTATTTTCTTTCGCCGTGAAGTGGAGGGGATGTATTAAAACGCATGACTGTTGAGAAATGGATTTAACCGCCTAGGTATGCCTTCTTCACATCCTCATTGTCCAACAACTCTGCCGAAGGACCATGAAGAACCATATTGCCGTTTTCAAGGACATACCCGCGCTTGGCAAATTTTAATGCAAGACGGGCATTCTGCTCCACCAGCAGAATCGCCGTTCCCTCTGTCTGGTTGATTTCTTTCAGGGAGTAAAATACGCGCTTCATCAATAAAGGCGACAGCCCCATGGACGGTTCGTCCAGAAGCATCAGACGGCGACCCGCCATGAATGCACGACCCACGGCTAACATTTGTTGCTCACCGCCGGACATGGTACCTGCTTTTTGTGTCTTGCGCTCTTCAAGCCGCGAGAAAATAGCAAAAACGCGCTCGATATCCTGAGCGATACCATCCTTGTCCTTGCGGGCGAAAGCCGCCAGTTGCAGATTTTCAAGAACGGTCAAATTACCGAACAGTCGTCGCCCTTCCGGCACATGCGTGATGCCCAGTTCACTGACAACCTTTTCGGGAGGATATTTCAACAGGTTCTCACCGGAAAACGTCATTTCCGTATCAGCCCCTGATGGAATCAATCGAGAGATAGCACGCAGGGTGGAGCTTTTCCCGGCACCATTGGCACCGATGATGGTCACGATCTCGCCGTCGTTAATATGGAAATCAATGCCGTGCAGAGCTTTGATTTTGCCATATGCAACCTGGAGGTTTTTTACGTCTAACAGCATTAGAAGTCCATCTCCTTATCACCGATATAGGCCTCAATGACCTTGGGGTTGTTTTGAACCTCATCCGGCGTTCCTTCAACAATCACTTCACCGAATACCAGGGTCTGGACATTCTGGCACAGCTCACGCACGACCTGCAGACGGTGTTCGATCAGAAATATCGCCAGATTGAATCGCTCATGAGCCTTGCGCACTACCGAAATCATATCCATCAATTCTTCGGGGGTCATGCCGACCGTTGGCTCGTCGAGCAGCAGCACCTTCGGTTCCGTAGCCAGGGCACGCGCCATCTCAACCCGTCGCTGGGCGCCATAGGGTAAATTGGTCACCAGCTGGTCTGCGAATTGGTCAACGCCGAACAGTTCCAGGTAGTCCATGGCCTTGATCGTAGACTCTCTTTCCTCTGCACGTCGTTTGGGGCTGTCCAGAAAAGCGCCAAAAAGACCATAGCTGAGCTTGGAGTACCGAGCCATCTTTACATGATCCAAAACCGACATATGCCGCCATAGGCGCATCTCCTGAAACGTGCGCCCGATACCCAAGGCAGCGATCTGATTGGGTCGCTGCCCGACAATATTGGTACCATTCAATCGAACTTCACCTTCCGCGGGCTGATAAATACCTGTGAGCAGGTTGAATATCGTTGTCTTTCCTGCACCATTGGGGCCTATCAGACCTGTAATCTGACCGGGATCCAACTGCAGATTATAGTTGGATACGGCTTGAAGGCCGCCAAAATTATGACTCATTTGAATAACTTCGAGAAGCGGCATATTACGCCTCCTCCTTGGGGCCGAACACAGTGCGCACATTGAGTTCCTTGAATGCAACCAGGCCGGTGGGTCTGTAT
Source organism: Deltaproteobacteria bacterium (assembly GCA_003647375.1). Next base: position 2,667 of record QMMS01000009.1, on the reverse strand, counting down.
ATCATCACCAGAATGAGCAGCAGGGGTATGAAAATCCATTTTAAAATTTCCAGCGGCCGCAGCACTTCCCCCAGAAGGCTGATGGAAACGGCCCCCACGATGGAACCATATACGGAGTTGAGACCGCCAAAATATACCATTGCCAGAACTTCGGCCAGTTTTTGAATACCGAACATGGCAGGGTTGATAAAACGTAGCACGTGAGCCAACAATCCCCCTGCCAAACCTGCCCAGAAAGCACCGAAAAGAAAGGCGACCATTTTGGTTTTGCGGGTATCCACGGTCATGGCATCGGCAGCCATTTCATCATCCCGTACGGCGTTCAAGGCCTTTCCGATCGTCGATGTAACAAAATTATTGATGGCCCATATACCGATGGTTACCACGATAAAGATGACCGGCAGGGTCGCCCAGTCAGGTTGCCCCATAATCCCCCTGGCACCGCCAAGGGATTGCATATTTTCAAAAAAACTTTTGACGATAAATAAAAATGCCAGACTGATAATCGCGAGATAGTCGCCCCGGGTTCTAAAGGACGGGATGGCAACGATCAAGGCGCCCAAAGAAGCACACACCCCCCCGAAGATCAACGCGAATGGAAACGTCAGATACGCCATAGGAATTCCCAGCAAGGCGTCTCCCAAGACCTTGTCATTGACAAACAGACCCACCGTGAAGAACGAGGACATATAAGCCCCAATCCCCATAAAACCGGGATGGGAGCAGGAAAATTCTCCCATATATCCATTGATAATGTTCAGACTGAGTGTAAGCAGCACCGCGATGAGGGTCAGCTTCAGGGAAATCAACCGATAATCACTCATTTCAGCCCAGAAGTGAAACGTGGCATAAAGAAATCCCAAATGAACCAGGGCGGTGACCATGAGAGGCAATTGCTGCAAGGACCGGGCAATGGCATTAGCCGGTCGGGCGGTCAGCCGGACAACAATAATAAATGGCAGGACATAGATAACAGCAAAGTAGACCAGGGCCATGGGAATGTGCAACAGTGTAAAATATTCAAAGGGCGTGTCTTTGAGGACCAGGTTGATCATCCCGGCGATTACCTTGAACATGGTCACGAGACCGAAAAGGATGGGCATCTTGGGAAGTAACAGGACAGATGCCAACACCTCACCAAACATCATTTCCCAAAGGGTGCAGACCAGAAAGCCCAGAAAAATTGCCAGCAGAGGAGCGCCGTTAAAAATGCGTTGGATAATGCCCCTTACGCCCGTTTGTTGTTCCAATTGTGTTGTAACGGCCATAAATTAATTCCTTGTTTTCCTAATCCCGCCAAGGCGAAATCAATAAAGATGGTTCTTTTCCCTATTCTTTGGGAGACAGGGTTCGTTGTGTTTATTGAGTTGTTCTCGGCAAACAGTATACAGCTTTCAACATGCTCCGGTTTTATCAACCCAATAAACTCAAGAAACTCAAGAAACACAGTTACAGACGCAGCTTTGCACTGTATGCCTCACCGAACAATCCGTGGGGTTTGAATATGAGGATCAGCAACACGATGGAATATGCGATCAAATCGCGCATATTTGAGCCGATATTCAAATCGAACAACCGGTTGATGATCTGGATCGCAGGCACCGTCATAATTTCGATAAATCCGAGCATGAAACCGGCAAGACAAGCCCCCATAATGGAGCCGCGTCCTCCCAAGATTGATGCTACAAAGGCTTTCCAGCCAAAACTGACCCCCATGTAGGGATCGAGAACCGGGTATGCCAACCCGAATAGGATACCCGCAGCTGCTGCCAATGCTGACCCGATAGCGAACGTCATGGCTGCAATTCGATTAATGGACACACCCATCAAAGGAATCACGAGATAATCATAGGCCATGGCACGCATGGCCATACCGTACTTGGTACGGGTCACGAACTGGTGCAGGGCAAGCATCAACCCAAGAGAAACCAGCACGATCATGATTTTTTTATTGGTCACAAAAACCCCACCGATATTGTAGGTGACGGATTGGATGAGTTGTGGAAATTTAAGCCGCGATCCGCCCAGAAAAAGGATGTTGGATGTTTCCAGAATAATTCCGATCATGAGACCGGTAATGGCGGCGGAGGCTCGCGGGGCATCCCGCAGGGGACGATACCCTACCCTTTCCACGATGATACCTACAAAACCGGTTAGCAACATGGATATCAGAATCGTCAATACCAGGATAAACCACCCCGGCAATATGGCGGCGGCACCGGTTCCTGCCAATGCGAGCAGGCCGGTTGCAACACCTAAACCGATATATGCACCCACCATAAAGATGTCCCCATGGGCAAAGTTGAACAGCATGAGAATACTGTAAACCATGGAGTATCCCAGGGCGATGAGGGCGTAAAAACTCCCCCACTGCAAGGCATTGACGAGGTTCTGCATGATGAAATTAAAGGTCATGCGGTGTTCTCCCAAATAAAAATCCGCACACAATCGTTGGCTTTCAACTGAAACCCACCGTTGCGGGCAGATAATAGGTTCGCCCACCGTACGCAGGCACGGTGGGCGCATGATTTAAAAATAAAATCTCCATGCGATTTTATTTTGGGCACACGGATTTATGAAAAGCAAATTGACCGTCATCATTAATCTGGACGATCACGGCACACTTTTTAGGATCACCATCAGGTGTGAATGTCATGGCGCCGGTGA
>QMMS01000008.1 GCA_003647375.1 Deltaproteobacteria bacterium | reverse complement strand
TGTGAACTCTGTCAAGGCAGGTTTTCAGTTCGGCATCGAAGGTTACATATGCAAATTAGTGCATTCCGGTACTCACAAAATACAAGACTTGATCAAATTCGGTGATCACAGCCTGGCAATGATATGATTGAGTCTAAGCTATTATAATCACAGTAGAAAGTGATCTAATCAATTATCGGCCAGTACCTTTCAGAGGTGTTGACTTCTATATCATGTCAATAGTCTCTGTATATTTAGAGGAGGCTTCAGTTACAGACCTGTCAAGGATTCGATAGGTTATTATCACGGCTGACAGCAATATAGAATTTGTGATAACCTGATGTGAAGCTGAGTTCTGGAGATCGACTTATGCCGCAAATACTCCAGGTATTACGGTTACGTGTTCTTTATGATGCAGCATATCTGCGCATGACCATATGCTTATTGACATCTTTGATACATCGAATTATATTATTCAATAGATTAATTGAATAATTGAGGAGGCTTTCATGAAAACGCCAAGTAGACGATTCAAAGACGCCATTTATGAACAATTTTCAAGAATCGGCAAGGCAGTATCAAGCCCGAAACGATTAGAGTTGCTTGATTTGATATGTCAGGGTGAAAAAACCGTTGAGACGCTTTCCAAGGAAACCGGCCTGACCGTGGCCAACACTTCGCAGCATCTCCAGATACTTCGAGCTGCACGTCTGGTAGAAGCCGAAAAAGAAGGCTTATTTGTCAAATACAGACTTGCGGATCAAATGGTGTGCTCATTTTTTAGATCGATGCGGGTGTTATCCGAAAATCGGTTGGCAGAAATTGAAATGATTAAACGACGATTTCTTGATGGTCGCGAAGGCATGGAACCGGTCAACAGAAAGGAATTGTTGAAACAGGTCATAGAAGGTGTTGTTACAGTACTTGATGTCCGACCCGTAGAGGAATATCAAGCTGGTCACATACCCGGTGCTCTGTCAGTCCCTTTGAACGATCTAAAAAAACTCCTTTTTGAGTTGCCGCAAAATCAGGAAATTGTGGCCTATTGCCGTGGTCCATACTGTGTTCTCTCGGTTCATGCGGTAGAGATATTACGCGAGAACGGTATAAAAGCCATTCGCCTTGAAGAAGGGGTCCAGGATTGGATGGCGATGGGGCTGACATTAGCAGTTGGCAATTAAAAAAAGCACTGATTTCGTAAGGGATTATTCAATGAACAGCAAAAATAGAATATTTCTAGCGTTGATCGCCATTGCTGTGACAGCTGGAGCATTGTGGTTTGCAAATCGACCCGTGACGCCAATAATCGCTGTTTGGGAAGATGTATTGGCTGAAGCCAGACAAGGCTCTTACCAAATCATTAGTACAGATGAATTATGGGAGCAGTATAATAGCGATCCTAGCAAGATCCTACTGGTTGATACCAGACAGGAATGGGAATATCGCAGCGGACACCTGAAAGGGGCCGTAAATTTCCCCATTGAACCGACTTGGTTGTCACGCTGGCGTAAAAAAGGTGCATTAGAGGAGTTTTTAGGATCGGATAAAAACCGTTTTATCGTTTTCTATTGAGCGGGCTTGGCATGAGTTCGCAGTGATTCAGCGGCCCGGGTGGCCGTAAAGCTTGATTATCAAAACGTTTATAGGGATCCCATGGGGTATCCGGAATGGCATGCCAAGGGCTTACCTGTAGAGGTTTCACCAGCTGGACTTGCTCAAAGGGGTTCGCCATCGGACACCTCCAAACCTCTTCAGGGCTGGGCTATCATTTGGACGCTTCTTGGTGTTTTCGCTGGTGGTCTTGCTCTTAATCTTACACCCTGTGTATATCCACTAATTCCCATAACAGTATCCTATTTTACCAGTAGAGCCGGCCAGAACCGGCAAACATTAATGATTCACGGCGTCAGTTATATTACTGGTTTGGCCGTCACCAACTCGCTTTTGGGTGTAACAGCCGCTCTTACCGGCGGCTTGATGGGGGCAATGTTACAACATCCTATCGTTCTGATTGGCGTTGCAGTTGTTTTGGTATTTTTTGCCTCAAGCCTTTTTGGATTCTGGGAATTACGATTACCATATTGGCTAAATCAAGCATCATCAAAATCATACACAGGCTATTTTGGCAGTCTATTCATGGGTATTACGCTGGGAGTTGTTGCCGCACCTTGTATCGGACCATTTGTGCTTGGATTGCTAACCTGGGTGGCGAGTATAGGAGATCCTTGGTTAGGATTTCTGATCTTTTTTACCTTGAGTATAGGTATAGGACTTCCCCTTTTCATCTTGGCCATGTTCTCAGGAAAATTGGATAAATTGCCGCGGTCAGGCGAATGGATGCTCTGGGTAAGAAAGGTTATGGGCTGGGTTCTGATAGGCATGGCAGCTTATTTTATTAGACCGGTCTTGCCTAAAGCATCCCAAGTCTTCGTTTTAGCGGCCGTGGCCTTGGCAGCGGGATTTCATTTAGGCTGGTTTGATAAAAGCAAAGCGAACATTCGTGTATTTGAATGGATCAAGACCGGGTCTGTAATCGTGGCAATGGTCATTGCAACAACACTAATAGGAACATCAGCCATACAGGGACCCGGCGTAGATTGGAAACAATACTCTGATGAGCTTTTATCTGAAGCAAAAAACCAGATAAAACCGGTCATCATAGATTTTTATGCCGACTGGTGCAGTCCCTGTAGAGAACTTGAAGATATCACCTTTCATGATAAGGAAGTTGTGAGACAGGCTGAACTAAATTTTATCATGATTAAAATTGATTTCACGCGTAAAGGGCAGCAGAAACAAGAACTGTTGTTAAAAAAATACAGAGTCAAAGGGGTCCCTACGGTAGTTTTTTTAGATCGACAGGGAATTGAACGGCGTGATCTTCGTCTTGTTGATTTTATGCCGGCAGATCAGTTTTTGATTCGTATGGCAGATGCTTTAAAGCCCGTTCCAATGAGCAATAATTGATATTTGTGTGAAAACAGCCACATTGCAAGATGCAATCAGTCTGTAAAAGGGAGGAACACATGCTACAGGTCAAATTCTTTCTTAACGAGCCGAATGGTAAGCCATGAAAGCATTTCAAAAAAATGATGCCCGGTCTGGGTGATAAATATGAAATCAAAATTGAGACCCTGTCAAAACCCAAAGCAGACTATCTGACCGACGAATACTTTGAATTGGACTTGCCGGTAGCTCCGGCAGTTATGGTGGGAGATGAAATCATAGTGGAGGGCGCAGATGTCTCTCAGGAAAAGCTGGAGTCTGCAATTTGTACACACTTAGGTCTCCCAGAGCCAACCGTGTCAAAAGATAGTATTGTAATCCGTTTGTTCAAGAGGTGATTGGAAATCCAATTCTTATTCTTGGAGATCGCGGCCAAAAATCGCAAACCCGATAGTGCCAATGAACCCGAACACGAATGCCGTAATAAAATTCGTTTCCGGGCTTATTTGCCACAAAAAAGCGCCGCCAAGCGCTGCAACGGCAACAAAAACGTCCCGAATCAGGTAGTAAAGCCCGAACATTCCGGCTTTACAGCTGTCCGGGGAAAGATCCATAATCAATGCCTTACGGGTTGGTTCGCCAAACTCTTTCAGTCCCCGCAGGATGAACGCCGCGACCAGCCATTCAAGAGATTGACTAAAAAGCAGCACCAAAGGGAACAGGGAGAAAAAGAAAAAGGTAACAACTACAAAAGGCTTTTTGGTGCTGCGATCAGCCAGATAAGCAACCGGAATGTACACAAGCACTGCCGTAGCCATCTCTATTGTGGTCAGAATTCCAAATTGTAGTGCGGTTACCGGTTCAATTATTGTTTTCATGCACCAGATTACAACGAAGGCATAGGGAATCTGCTCGCAGAATCTCACGAGAATGTCGGTTACAAGCAGCCCCTTCATAGACGGATTCATCAGCTTAAACAGCTTCAATGGGTTTTTTTCAGGTACCAGTCCGCAGGTATCTCCAACGGTTGTTCCTTGCGCTTTATCTTCTTCAATCATGCGCTGCTGCAGGAAAAGGGCCACTGCCGCCATAAATAGAGCGGCTCCGAAGGCAAGCCTTACGCCATCACGCTCTCCCCATACGCCGATAAAGAATCCACCGACCAAAGGACCAAGGGCCATGGGGATACGGCGAACCAGAGAGTGCATGCTGACTCCCATGGTGCGCTTGTCTTGGGGCAGCACCTTGTATATCAGGTTCATGGTGGCAGGTAGGGAGATGGCCGACCAGGAAATAAACAGTACTGCTCCAACCAGCACTGCCTGCCAAGTGGGAATCAGTATTACGAGGGTAAAGCCACTCATGGCTACCAGGTTGAAGATTAAAAGAGACTTTTTAGTGCCGATTCGATCTGCCAGGTACCCACCCGGAAATGAATAGAGGGCCGAAAGAAAGTTGTCCATGGCCTGCAGCAGACCGATGGCCAGCACTCCGCCTCCCAGAGACAGGATGTAAATGGGCAGAAAGCGCTCGGCCATCCGTTCCCCCATACCCACCAGAACCACCATGGCCAGCACCCCAATGGTGCTTCGCTGCAGACCAAGAAAGTTGGTAAGTCTTGATATATGGGTTCTAATGATTTCAGAGGTTGCCATGATGTATTTATTTACGGTTCGCTTTTTACGACATCCAACCGGCACCAGGCGTACAGGGCATCGTATACCTCGAACTGCCTTTCTATATTCTCCACGTCATCCGGGTAGCGTAAACCGTAACCAACGGCTATGGCCTCAAAACCGGTCGCCAACGGATCGGCATCCAAGGTGTCTGTGTCCGCAGCGTTGATCACTTTGGCCATTCGAAGCAGGGCTTTGTCCGTGAGTTCGTAGTCTTCGATAATAGCGTCAAAGGTACAGCGATTGTCACGGTGGTGCAGTTGGGCCCCTGGGGTGTCAAAGGGAATCGCCCCGGTATTTTCGGCCACTTCCATCACTTTGCTTTTGGGGACGAACAGAAAATCGGCTTCTGAATCGACAAACCGTGAAATCAGCCAGGGGCAGGCTACGCGGTCTACATGAACATGTGATCGGGTTATCCATTTCATGGGAATACTCCTTGATTTAAGGAAAACACTCTCTATTTTTTGGCTCCAAAGTAGGTTAAGTTTTTGGTAATTAGGGTTTGGACGTCTTCGATGAGGTGGTTGAACTTGCCGTTTAAGTCATCTGCAAGGTGCTGGACATACTCCCTGCCGGCTTCCTCATCATATTTTTTTTTGAACATCTGGAACGTGTCCGGGATTTTGGTAATATCGTGGCGCTCATCCTTATGTTGTGGGTCATCGATCCATTCATGAACTTCACGATAGGATCGATTCGTTCGCTGCTTGCTGATTTCGATATGTTTTTCTATAGATGGCATGGATAGTCTCCTTTCTTGACCTTTTTCAGTTATGCAACCTTGGGGTATGGTTTGCCCACTCGGGGGGGTCAGCGCCCTTTTTTTCTTAAATAATAGGCATATAAGTTTTCAATGAGTTGCATCCCCAATATCATTCGCTTGTCATCATTTGGCTGGGATGCCGCCAGACCGGTCAACATGGCGCTCAATCCGTCTGTTTCAGCATGACCATATTTAGACTCTTTCAGATCGATGTCATGAATGACTTCCGCTAAAGCAACGAGTCCACGATCCTGCAACCCAAGGCGTTGAATCATCACCTCAAACGTGCATCGATCGCCTTCATGAGTGTATTCTCCATCGAACATGTCAAACCGTACTTCGTCAGCTTTGGGCGTGTATGTATCGGACTCAACGAATTTAAAAACGGCGGTTTCGTCAATAATGCGTCGGATCATCCAACCGCAAGCAATGCGGTCTACAAATAGGTTTTTGCGCGTAACCCATATTTTCCCTCTTAACTCAGTAAGTTCATCCTTTTGAGCAATTGAATCTGATCCACCAGCGGACGAACGGGCAGCCAGATCCTTAATCAAAATTTCCGCAGTCCCCATTTCAGGAGCCTGAAAGAAATCAATGGCGGCAACTTCATCAAGCCGGTGCTGCAGTTTAGTCACTTGTACAGAAGCCCTTACTGCAGGGTTCCGGGGATCTATTTTTCCAGAAGACCATTCAGTGAGCAAAAGATTCGCATCCTGGATGATTTTTTCGTAATCTGCTTTGCGGGAATACTGAAACAAGGAAATGATCTGTTCATCGGTCAACCCCTCAACAAACCGTACTTCCGATATTGAACCGTCACCTCCGCCATCAACGATCTCCTTGAGCGTCCAACTTAAATCTTCAAGTGACTGCTCGGAAATGGGCATTACGTATACCGATTGCTTGATGGCTACAGCCCCCACCCGTTGCAATCGCCGCCATATTTTCACTCTAAGGGCGTTGGGTTTGGGGGGGATCTTGTGAATCAAAACTAACCAATTATTGGGCACCATTTTAATCTCCGTAACAATTGTTACATTAATAATATATCAATTGTTACACTATGTCAATGATAGATTTTCGGGATTATAACCCAAAAGAAGGTTGGTGGTATCGCACAGGAATCACCTATCCGCTTTCGGGGTTACCTATTTCAGAAATAAAGTAGATCGGAATCAGGGAGAGAAAGGGAATACAGACTAAAATCAGGAGCACGCTCTGGATGGTAAAGATATCGCCCAATTTACCGACGATGGGGGAAAGGACTCCGCCGATTCCAAAAGCCAGCCCCATCATCAGACTGGCTACCATGGAGCGGCCCTTGGGGGCGATTTTCTGAGCCATCACCACACCGAGGGGCAGGGAAGCCATGTTAAAGCCGCCGGCCAATATCGTAGCCGGATAAATCCAGTTTCCGGGAACCAACAAAAATATAAGCAGGAAAGGGGTCATGAGACCGTGGGTGATCCATAATAAGCGTTTGTATCCCATACGATCCGAAAGATGACCACAGAGAACACCAGCCGCTGTCCCTGAAAGGGTAAAGATGGAAAAGAGGATGCCGGCGGAAACGATGGTATGCCCTTTCTGTACCCAGAGCACCGGCATAAAGGTCATCAACGACTGACCTACCACCGATCGCATAACCATTGTAATCCAGATCAACAGTAGCGGCTGCCAGACACTTCCCAGGGTTTGCCTAAGGGTCTCCAAAAAGCCGTATTGGGCCAAGTCGTCTCCCTGGGGTTTTGGAATGACCCGATAAAAATACATCCAAGCCAAAAGGCCAATGACCATGGTCGCCGGCATTGCGCCGAGACCGAACCGGGCCACGTACAAAGTGATAAAGATGGGTCCCACCCCGAAAGCCAGGGTGCCGGCAGTATTATAAATGGACATGGCCAGTCCAAGCTTGCGGCCGGCATATAAGGGTACCATACCCGTGACCGGCGGATGAAACAGGGAAGATCCCGCAGAGCCCATGACAATACAGAAAAGCAATCCATAAAAGCCGGTAGACATTCCCGTCAGAGGAATGAAAAGAATGGGCATGAGCAACCCGATCAAAATAAAACTGCGGGAAGGATAGCGATCGGCCCAGTAGCCTGACATGGGCTGTACGATGAACATCAAGAAACGGGAAATCCCCGCCAGAAAACCCACCTGGGTCAGACTTAGCCCCATCTTATCCATAAACACGGGAAACAGAGGGTTTATGAAAGAGCTGTAGAAATCCCCACTGAAGTGCACCAGGCTGAGAGCGATGAGAATTTTCCAGTAGGTTCTTGAATGAGAATTTTCCATAGGGGCTTTTGGCACTTACTTTTACCAAAGTCAATGAAAACCTCTTCTATTCGAACGTCTTAAGATAAGCCCCATACCCTTCCTTTTCCAGGTCTGCCACGGGAATAAAACGAAGGGATGCCGAATTGATGCAATAGCGCAGACCCGTCGGCTCGGGACCGTCATCAAAAAGATGCCCCAGATGCGAGTCCGCATGCTTGCTGCGCACCTCGGTTCTGACCATGAAAAAACTGCGATCAGATTCCTCAACGATGTTCTCTGATGCCAGCGGCCGGACAAAGCTGGGCCAGCCGGTTTTTGATTCGTATTTATCCAGTGAGCTGAAAAGGGGTTCGCCTGAAACAATGTCCACATAAATGCCGGCGTCATGGTTATTCCAGTATGTATTTTCAAAAGGGCGTTCAGTACCGTTCTGCCGCGTCACCCGATACTGCAGTGGTGTCAACCGGCGTTTTAGCTCTTCTTCATCTGGAATAGTAACCATCACGGGCGACATGGTCTTGGTATTCATGTCCCCTGAATCCATTGAAGCCTTTTCCAAGACACCGTCAAAATGAAAGGTTTCGTCCGTCCATGTTTCCTTTAAAAACGTATCCCTTCCGGATCCCGATCGATACCACTTGTAGCGCAGCGGGTTCTTTTTGTAATAATTCTGATGGTAGTCTTCGGCCGGATAAAACGGGCCCAGGGGTAGGATTTCCGTCCCAATGGGATTCTCGAACACACCGGCCTCGGCAAGTTTTAGTTTTGAGCTTTCCGCTAAACGGCGCTCTGTATCGTCAGCATAAAAGATTGCGCTGACATATTGACCGCCGCGGTCCACGAATTGCCCGCCGGCATCGGTGGGGTCCACATGGGTCCAGAATACTTCCAGCAGTTTTGCATAGGTCACTCTTTTCGGATCATACACCACCTTCACAGCCTCTACGTGACGGGTACTTCCCGATGAGACCTCTTTGTAGGTTGGATTTGCCATGGTGCCACCCGTATATCCGGAGATGGCATCGATGACCCCATCGACCTTTTCAAAATCGGATTCCGTGCACCAGAAACAGCCGCCGGCAAATACTGCCGAGCGTATGGAGCCGGATTCACTCGCTATCTTTTTTTCCATATCATTGTCCATGCTGATGATAGGGGTGGAAAGGGCAAATGTGGAAACAGCAATAATCATTGCATAGTTTAATGTTTTCATAATGTTTCCTCCTTATAGCTCAATGCTGAATGTTGCATAAACTTCGATGCGACATCAGGGCATAACCTGTGTCAGGTATTTGCGGATGTCAAGTCCGGTTAAAACTTGAAACGCCCAACTGAGATTTAAAATAAAACAGGGCTGTAAAGGAAAGATAATGGAAGTGTAAAGATTTAGTAAATAAAATCGTTTCACGATTTTATGAGACGCGACGTTGTCGCTTTTATCGTTGTTGTCATAAATTTTAATGCTGCGGCAATTACGTTCTGAGAGCATGGGCCTCAAAAGAGCCACAAGATCGGCAACCGGAAGATTTGGAATTCCTACCAGTACCATTGAAAAATGGACTTACCTTTGATCCACCAAAAATTAAAAACCCGGTGCCAAAGCTACCGGGTTAATAACAATTGCTTATATTTGTTTTAAATCTTAAGAATTCCTTTTTGTAGCAAATAATACCCATTTCCAGTTGTTGAGCATGAAAGTAGAGTAAATTTTTTCATAATTACATTCAAATCTTTTTTCTTTTCAATAACTACTGCAAGCTCTTTAAGATAATCAGCAAGCGCTTTAATTTGGCTATCAAATAATGGCACTGTATTATCGCCACCTTTTCTTATTACATTAAGCCTACTATTAAAGGCTGTATGGGTGCTTTGCAAAATTAAATGTAATAAAACAAGATCTTCATTAAAATCCTGATTGTAGATTCTATTAATTATCGAATGAACCCCGGAAAAATAATATAGACCTTGGGTTATGTCCTTACTTTCCTCTATTTTTCCAACAACAAAATTAATTTCGTCTACAATCATAACTCTTGATTTACTGTTAATATTCATAACTTTTCTCCCAATATATGATCTTATGCGGCTCTGTCGACTTCAATTTCTTCATCAAGTGGCGGTGAATAAATAACTGTATCACCTGATCCTGAAATTGTTGAATTGCATGAAACATAAGCAATCTCATCAGCATGGGTAGCAATGTTCCAACTTTTTGTTGGCACAGGCATCCAATGGGCAGAAGCCACTTCCTTGTCTACGAAGCTTATTTCTATATCCTGCCCTAATGCATCCGATAAAGATAATAGTGTTTTTAAAGTGAAATTTGAACTCCCATTCAAGATTTTAGTTACAGCGGGTGGTGAAACATTTAATAACCCAGCCAAGTCTATTCGGTTAATTTCTTTTTCTTTCATTTTGAAACAAATACGTTCTGTAAGATCTATAATGAGGGTTTCAAGGCGAAATTCAAAATCATCCTTGAATAAAGTCAACTTATTTTTTAACCAACTTGTTTTTGCCATTTTACCTATCCCTCCATATCCAAATCAACGATATTTACAGTTTCCTGAAAATATTGATTACGCCAATCTAAAGCCTTTTTCTTTTCACGTTGTAATATTCGACTATGAGGTTTATCAAAGGCATGGGTGAGTATTAGAGATCTCAGGAGAAACGACCCTCCGGTAAAGCACAAGACTCTAAGACCACCTCTTGTTTTTAGTTCAAAAATAGCATCGCCTAAACTTCGATATTTTTGCTCGTTGTGTGGGAGACCCTTTACAATGATTCGACCAAATAGAGCTGCTATTTGTTTTTGATTCTTTTCATCAACACTATCGATATATTCAATGACTTGACAGCTATCTTCAATAACTAACGCATAGAGATCAAAACCCATGTCTGATTTCGATTCTATTAAAGTTATATCCATACAATTAACCTGTAGGTTAAATTTGTCAAGTAAAATTTAGAAAAAATAATCCTTTAAAATTAATACATTTTTATTTTTCACTAAAGCCATTAGCATTAATCTTCATGCTTGGTCAACATTTAGTCAACATTTCCGATAAAATAGCCTTCTATATCCCCTGCTAACCCTGTATGACCCAGAAACAGAAAAGGGACACAACCTATTGATTTTGTTGTGTCCCTTCTTGTCCCTGCAGTTCCCTATGTATCTGTCATCATGTCTCTAATGAATATGCTTCGTTTGACTTCCAGTAAAGCTGGCGGGTTATGGTAATCAGTCGGTCGCTTGTTTGAAGCGAATTAGCGATCGTTAGGAAAACCAGAGGGTTGGAATGAATTTAAAACGACCATACTCGATAATTTGCAAAACCTCATCTTTACATTTTAGCGCTGGTGTTCCTTACGAGCGTTTATTTGCAAGTTCGAGAGACTGATTACCGTGATTTTCCGAAGCGATTTTAGGATAATATTTGGCAGATGGCAGCTCGACGCAAATGTGAATATGGCCTTCCTGGAGTTCGGCATCAACTGTGCCCTTGTGGGCTTCTATCAGCTCTTTGACTATGGCAAACCAGATCCCGGCACCGCCATGCTGTCGGGATCGGAATTTTTTGCCACGATAAAACCGCTCGAAATATGTGGCAGGTCTCTTGCGGTCAGGCCTTCAACAGCGTTTCGATGATCAAAATCGTGTTATTCTTCCTTTGGATCAACTCTTACGGAGCTGATCCAAAGTCTTGAACCCAATGGTTGTTTTGCTGACACCCGGCAGAAGAAACCTGCCGGCCGAAAAGTAATGAAGCATCTCGGCAATTCGCCCGAATACTATCGAAGACCAGCGATAAAATCGTTTTTTCGGCAACGTAAACCCACCGATCATATTCTGAACGTTCGTAAAGCCGGATTTTTCCAGAAGCTTTCGCATGGCTCCGGGATTGAAATCATACAGGTGAAAGGGCGTGTGATAGATATCGAACCTTTTTGCAAACGGCCCCAGAATTTTGACCACCGGCGTGGAGTGCGGCCATCGAAGCAGGACCATCCCACCCGGTTTGAGAATGCGATACACTTCCTGTAAAACCATTTCCGGATCATGAACGTGCTCGATTACATAAAATAACGTCACAACATCAATACATTCTTTTGGAAAGGTCATGTCCTCCAAAGGCTTTGAATGAATAGAAAGGCCCAGTTTTTTTCTGGCATATTCCCGCCCTGGCCTGGATACTTCGATCCCTTCCACGGTCCACCCTCTCTGGACCATTCTTTTCAAAAAAAAGCCGTATCCACAACCGATATCCAGCAGACTTGCCCCATCTGAATGCTTATGATCATCTATCAGGATGGCCGCGGTATCGATAACCGGTGCTATCATTTTTTCCCAACAGGCAATTTCATCCGCTTGATCCGGCAGATAGGTGTCGTAGGATGTCAACAAATCGTCGGCAGACGGGCGTGGATGCAGCGAAACTACACCGCAGCCGCTGCACCGAAAGTATCGCCAAGCCCCCCTCTGGTGCACCAGGAGATGGGGCGGTCTGTCACATAAGATACACGGTGCCGCTATTTCACGGGTTTGTTTCTTTTTCTCGTCAAGTTTCATGAAATATTCGGGTTAGGGTTGCCTCACAAGGGAATTGCCATCCCCTTTCTGCTCAGCCCACATGACTGCGGATTCTGCTGTCCGCTTGAGATTGTCCATAAACAATTCCACCATCTTGTCGTGCTTACGCCGTACCTTGGTCGCCCAGGCCAGTCGTTTGAAAAAGCCCTTGAGGTCAACATAGATGGTGTGGCTGACAAGGGTACCATTGGTTTCCGGATAAAACTCCCAGAGTTCGGTACTGCCGGAAAAAAAGCCATTCTGAAAGATCAATCGAATCGATTGATTTGCAACCACCTGCTCTACCCGGGAGGTCCATTCAAATTCAAAAAGATGCTCTATCCGGGTTTCGACAAGGTTCCCTTCCACGTACGACAACGGCGAAAGATAGGAGACGACAGTTCCGTCAGGACACAGGGATCTCATGCCCTGGGGACTCGTCAGGATCTGAAAAATCCGCTGGCTGTCGGCCTGGATCCAACGAACATGTTGGTTGGCTTCGCCGGAATATGTGGGCACATTCGACGGCAAGACCGTATATTGGGAGGTACATCCCGTCAACAGCAGCAAAAAAGATAGGAATTTTATGATCGTTTTGATGAGAATATTTTTTTTGATTTTAACATCACAACGTTACATGCTATAGAGAAATCCAGCTTAAAGGCGATTGTTAGTATATTCATACCCGACTGTAAAGCTGTTTTTTAGCCATAAAGATTGATAACATATTTGAAAACAAACACTTGACCCCTTGAACCCTTGGATCCTCGGACCCTCTTTTAAAACCAAATAGGGAAAGAAGTGACAACGGTACATCAACTTATATACGAGGGATTCCTTCCATAGGGGCATTATGCGCCAACACATCCTCGACACGCCCGTTTCCTATTACGCCATTTTTGTCCTGGCCCGATTGCTGCCCCTGCAGGTCTGTCGCTGGCTCGGCAGGGTTATTGCGTCGACGGTGTACATCTTCTCGACCCGTGATCGTAAAGGTTTTGCCAACAATCTATCCATCGCCCTGAATAAGCCTGTCGACGATGTCCGCATCCGGCGACTCGTTCGCAGGATGTTCATGAATTACGGTGAATACATGGCGGATTTTTTTTGTCTGCCACAACTACCAGGCCGCAAAGCCCATGCTGTGTTCTCCCATTTAAAAGGAGAGGAAATCATCCAAAATGCCCTCAAACAAGAACGGGGTGTTATCCTACTGTCCGCCCACATCGGCAACTGGGAATTTGGCGGCACCATGATGCGTCTGTCAAAGTACCCTCTCGCAGTGGTGTCTCTGCCGCATAATTCAGCCCCCACCAACGCACTCGTGAACCGCTTTCGGAAAGGCAAGGGTATCTCTGTCATCGAGGTGGATGCATCTCCCTTTTCAGCCATTCCGATATTGAAGCACCTGCGAAAAAATGGTGTAGTGGCCATGATTGGAGATAAAGATTTTTTTGGCAACGGGAAATTGATCCCTTACTTTGGCAAACAGGTCCGTTTTCCCATCGGGCCCGTAACCATTGCCATGGCATCCGGAGCGGCCCTGATACCGGCTTTTGTCCTGAAACAACCTGATGGCAAGTATTTCGGTGTTCTCGAAGATGCCATCCCCCTGACAAATGAAGGCTCGCGTGAACAGGCCATTCAAAAAAATCTTGAAAAAATAGCCGTCATTTTTGAAACCTATATCCAGCGATACCCGGACCAGTGGTATAATCCGGATCCCATAATAAAATCGTAAGGACGATTTTATGAAATTATTTCTGATCGCCCCGAAATGGCCGGACAATAGTCTCTGGGGGCAAATATTTTTTCGATTCCCTTTCCTGTCTCTTACCATGCTGGCAGGCTTGACTAGCGATGACTGGGACGTCATGATTATCGATGAAAACACCAAGCCCATCGATTTCGACATCTTGCCTGACCTTGTGGGTGTTTCGCTCATGACACCTCTGGCCCCTCGGGGCTATGCGATTGCCGATGAGTACCGCAAGCGAAACGTCCCGGTGGTACTGGGGGGTATTCACCCTACGATGATGCCGGACGAAGCCGCAATGCATGCAGATGCGGTTGTCACGGGAGAAGCCGAAGCCACCTGGACTGAAGTGCTCGCAGACACCAAGGCCGGAACGCTCAAGTCACGCTACGACGCAGACGGGTTCCAGCCCCTGGCAGGCATGCAAATACCTCGCAGGGATCTCCTGAATAAAAAAAGGTATTTTTTCATCAATACCGTCCAGACAACACGTGGCTGTCCTTTTGACTGTGAGTTCTGTTCGGTTACCGCTTTTTACGGACGCACTTACAGAACGCGCCCGGTTCAGGAAGTCATCAGCGAAATAGAAAAGATGGACGGTAGCCATCTGTTTTTTGTGGACGACAATATTGTCGGAAAACCAGACTTTGCAAAGAAATTATTTCAAGCGTTGAAACCGCTGAAAAAAAAGTGGTTCAGTCAGGCATCCCTGAGTATCGTCAAAGATCAATCTCTTTTGAATCTGGCCAGGGAAAGCGGCTGCGGCGGTCTGTTTGTAGGGTTTGAATCCCTGTCCCAGGAAACCTTGAAATCATACGGGAAGTCAGTCAATCGGGCCGGAGAATACCGGGATGCCATAAATCGTCTCCATGACCATGGCATCGGCATCCAGGGATCCTTTATCTTTGGTGCTGACCAGGACGACACTTCTGTCTTTTCAGATGTCCTGCGGTTTGTGGAAAAGACCCATATCGAAGCAGCTATTTTCTCTGTGCTGACACCATTTCCGGGGACCGACATTTTTACGGACTTCAAACGAAACCACAGGCTCCTTCATATGAACTGGGAGCGTTATGATATGAATCATGTCGTCTTTAAACCCAATAAAATGACGCCCGAACAATTGCAGAATGGACTCAACTGGGCTTATCAAAAGCTGTATGGCTACCCTTCCATTGTCAAGCGGCTCTTCCCTTTTAAAAGAGGGCCAATTTTTTTCGGTGTCCAGAACATTGGTTTCAGACAGGCATGGAGAAAGACGCAAGGTTTGAAGGATTCAAAAGTTTATTGAGTTTTTTGGGTTTTTTGAGTTCATTGAGTTGATGGAATGGGGCGCGTTAACGGTTATCGATTCGTCATGTCGGCTATATACCGAATTCTATAGACAACCCGACAAACCCAACGAACACAATGAACATAGTAACCAGATATATAGGGTTCGAGCTTTCAAGGGGAAAACATTGTCATTAGCTTGGCATCTTTATAGACCGTTTTAAGTTTTAAGTGTTAGGTAAGCCCTAAGCCATGGGCTACTAAAAATGACGCGCGCAGCGCTAATGTCGCCCGAAGGGCTAATGACACCCGCAGGGTAAGTGACTATCAATGATGCACGCAGTGCAAATGACAACAGCTTTCAGACATCCAAGCATCTAAAGTTAGGTTGAATACATTATGAAAAAAACCTTCATCGTCTTGACACTGCTTCTGCTTTACCCGGCAATGCCGGCGTTTTCGTCAGAAACGCAAAAACCCGCCACCTGGGCCGTGGATGATGTGCTGCTGCATCTCAAAGAACGGCAGGGGACACTTGCAACCTTTATTGCCGAATTCAAGCAGATTCAGAAAAACAGTCTATTTGACCAACCCCAGGTGTCGGAAGGAACATTGTTTTTTGACCACAACGGCAAGCTCCTGATGAAAATGACGGTACCGGAGGTCTATCTTGTTTTCATTACAGACCAGAAGATGATCATGGGCGTTCCGGGGTCGTCCTCCTACCGGCAAAAAGATCTGCCGGGACGAAACACTTTTTTCAAACGGGTAATGGGGATCGGTCAGTCCATCGATCAGTTGAAAAATCAATACGACATCCAGATGGCCACCACTCCTTGCAAAGAAACCTGTGAACTCCGACTGACGCCGCTAAAAAAAAGCCGGCGAACACCATTTGTAAGCATTCAGGCCACCATCAATACACTGCAATGGCTACCGGAAACAATCCAGCTGGAAGAAACCGAAGACGACCTTACCACATTCCATTTGCAGTTCACGTCCATCAATCAACCGTTGCCTGACCGTATTTTCGACATCCCCTTGCCGGACAAAAAAGCCCATCGCCCTGAAGGTTACCATGACAGCAAATAGCGTTGGATTCGTATATCCCGGCCAGGGAGCGCAACAGGTCGGCATGGGCGCTGATCTCTGCGACGCTTACCCCTTTGCCGGGAAGCGTTTCCAAGAGGCGGATAATTTCCTGGGATATTCCCTCCAAAAACTCTGTTTTGAGGGTCCCCAGGAAACACTGGCCCAAGACCTGAATGCCCAGTTGGGTATCTACACCATCAGCGCCATTGTTACCGACCTCCTCAAAACGCAACACATTGTGCCGGATCTCTGCACAGGATACAGCTCCGGATTTTATGCGGCAGCGTATGCTGCCGGCTGTTTCGATTTTCTGACCGGTCTGTCTATTGTAGAAAAAGCCGGGAAAATTCTCCTGAGGGAAGGGCAGGCCTGCGACGGCGGAATGGCCGTCATTTTTGGTCTGCCTCATGAGCAGATCCTTGCCATTTCCCGAAAAGTGAGGTCCGTCGACATTGCCATCCATAATACGCCTCGCCAGTTTGTCATTTCCGGTTTGAAGCCTGGAATTGAAGCCGTCATGACGGAAGCCATGCGTGAAGGAGCTCTTGATACAGATTGGCTTCCGGTCGCCACGGCGTATCACTCGCGTTTTATGGCAGCCGCCGGGAAATTGTTACGGAAAGAAATTGACAAAGATATCATTTTCTCTCCTCAAATCCCCCTCTATTCTTACACCACCACCCAGCAGATTATGGACAGGGATGACCTGTTAAACATGATGGCCATGCAGTTGAGTCATCCGGTTTTATGGGTTGATTTGATTCGAAAACTGAGACATAATTACGTCCATACGTTGGTTGAAATAGGCCCCGGAACCATGCTTTCCCGCAGCATCCGGTGGATAGACCGGCACATTGACATGCTGGAAACAGCTTCGGTCAACAGGATTCAGGACGTTGTTCGAAAGCTGAAATTTTGAGTTTATTGGGTTTAATAGGTTATTTGAGTTTATTGGGTTGCTCAGAGCAACCGGTATAATAGTGCCGTTAAGTGTCAGCCGACAACACGCTCCTGATTGACAGCTCAAGAAACTCAACGAACACAATAAACTCAAATAACCTATGAACCCAACAACACCGTGGGTAGGGTCCGCGTAAGATGCCTGTAGGATTGGCTATATTTATATGAGCTTTGGTTGTATGAGCCGGGAAGAACTCGACAAATTGTCTTTGATTCAACAGATACTGCCCCACAGACCACCATTTCTCTTTGTGGACAAAATCCTTGAATTAAACGCCGGGACTTCTATCGTCACGGAAAGGTATGTTTCGTCCCAGGAAGTCTTTTTCAGGGGTCACTTTCCCGGCAATCCGGTGATGCCAGGTGTCCTGATTATTGAGGCTCTTGCCCAGACAAGCGGTCTGTTGATGGGCCTCACTCTCAGAGAAAAAAAATCCTCCGTACAAAATTCCCCGACTGGTTTTGTTCTGACAACGATTGACATGAAATTCCTGATTCCGGTAACACCCGGATCCACCCTGAGGATGACATCGACACTCAAGAAGAAATTTGGAAATCTTTATCGCTTCAGCGTGACGGGAACAGTGTCCGAGAAGATTATCACCAAAGGAATCCTTTCTCTCGCTAGAGCTACTTGATCAATCCAGAGAATCAGTGCTATAATAAAATCGTATAACGATTTTATGGAGGTTATGAATGAATCTGAAAGCCATCGTTATCGTCTCGGGACTACTCTTGTGCTTTTCGGGAGCACCTCTGACGGCACAGACACCGGACAACGATATCACAGTCCAGGCGGAAGGCTTTGGCATATCAAGAAAAGATGCCCTACTCAAAGCAAAACGAAATGCCGTTGAAAAAGGTATCGGAACAGTTCTCATCTCCCATACGGAAATCACTAATTTTGAGCTCCAAAAAGATATTATTCTATCCAAAACCATCGGCTCGGTCAAACAATACGACATTCTGAAGGAACAAACAGAATCGGATGGGTCCATCGTTATTCGAATCAACGCGCTGGTCTCCCTTGCAAGCATCAAAACAGATCTGGCCGCGCTCAAAATTCTTCTGGAATCCATGGACAAACCCCGCATGATGGTTTTAATCCGGGAAGTCGATGGAAAAACAGCTGAAAATACGATTATAGCCTTCTTAAAAGACAAATCGTTCGATCTTGTCGATGCGGCGTCTGTTGCAGCGCGCCTTAAAATGGAAGAGGGGTTGATTAACCGAGCCGTCCAGGGTGACCCGGGTGCCGCGGCTCAGATAGGCGCTAAAAACGGCGCTGATTACGTCATTGTGGGCTCTGTCACAAAAAGCTTGAAGGAAACCAAACTTCTCAGCGAATCAGGAATGATTTCGGGACAGGCCGGCATTTCAGCAAAGGTCATCAACTGTACCAACGCCAGAGTTGTGGCCTTGAGTTCCGCTTCCGGTGCCGCCTATCATGTGTCAAAAAAAGTGGCCATGGCCAATGCTTCTCAGAAAGCTGCTGAACAATTAATGGATAGAAAACTTTTCGAGACCATTGTGGCGACCTTCCAGGATATGATCAACAACGGTTTCTCACTCGATGTTACGGTAAATAACGTCCCGAATTTCAAGACCCAGAAATCGGTTCGGGCATTTCTGGTAGATTTTCCCAATGTTGTTTCCGTCACCAAGAAAGCATTTGGCGGCGGAACGCTCGGGCTGACGGTCCTGTATAAGGGAAATTCCGATACGTTCAGTGAACTGATTGATGGAAAAACAGTAGCGGGTAAAATGATTTCCGTAACCGATATTGCTGCAAACAGTGTAACACTCTTACTCGAGTAGATACCAGGGTCTAAAGGGCCCGGCACTGATTTAACCCTATAAGCGTAATGTTATACACATTCAGCGTGTGATAAATTCTAAATCCGAATATCGAAATACGAAACAAATCCAAACCTCAAAGGCTCAAATGACTCAAACATAGTGCTTGAACTTGTATCTCAAAGGTCTTGTTTTGATCATTCGGTATTGCCCCTTGACGTTGCTCAGGGCGGTAAGCCTGCCGAACCGTTTAGGATTTCGAATTTCGTGCTTCGGATTTAAGTAACTACCGCCATCGGTACAGCCAAATATCTCTGACCTGGCCCTAAGGACCAGGTTTTAAATGACGTAAAAAAATAGTGGTGGTGAATATGAAAAAGATTGTTGGTGTCATCAGTCTTGTACTGATTCTGATTTTTACGGCCGCTACGGCTGCAGCGGACCTCAAAAAAAATAAAATCGCGGTTCTCGATTTTCAAATACAGGGGAAAAAGTATCAAGACGCCGACATGGGAGCCATTGTTGCGGAATGGTTGATTACCGCGCTGGTAAAGGACGGACGATTTGATGTGGTCGAACGTCGCCTCCTGCAAAAGATTCTCACCGAGCATCAACTGGCCATGTCCGGCGTTGTGGATAACAAGAGTATTTCAGAGCTTGGACAAATACTGGGTGTCAAAATTATCATCAGCGGTGCTGTGCTCCATTTCCAGAATATCATCGAGGCCAATGCCAGAATCATCGACGTGTCAAACGGTTCCATTATCGCGGCGGAAAGTGTCAAGAGCACTTCAACGGCAGGCCTGGAAGCTCTTGTGATTCAGATGGCCCAAAAAATCATCAAGGACTTCCCCCTCGAAGGATACATCGTCATGCGCAAGGGCGACAAGGTTTCCATAGACCTGGGCAAACGGGCCGGTGTCAAGGTTGGTATGCAGTTTGTCGTCTACAAAGAAGGAAACATCATCAAACATCCTAAAACCGGAGAAGTCCTGGACGTTGAAACGCTTGAAACCGGAAAAGTGAAGATCACCCGGGTCCGTAAGAATATCGCCAACGCCAACATAGACAAGGAAAAAAATCCCGGTGCCATCGCCTACGGTCAAATGGTTAAGAGCATTTCCCGGGGTCCCAGACCCATCGGCAAATACACGACGCCATCAGCCACCGCTTCCTATGGGGAACTGGCCGAGTTCGACCCGCTGATCGAAGAAATTCGACAGATGAGAGAAGCCAACAACCCTCAATGGAAAACCAACTACAAGATGCTTTTCCAGAAACTGAAGCCCGTCTACGCTAGGAACCCCACGTCACCGGAAGTCTTCTTCTATTATGCAAAGGGTACCGCTGCAGGTAATGACGTCGGCAAAGCCAACAAGTATTTGGCCAAGGCAGTTTACTACAACCCTAAATATCTGGAAGCCTATGAATTCCAGGGTGACATCAACTACAATTACGGCCTCCAAACAACCAGCAATCGTGCCAAGCGAAAAGTCG
The DNA here is from genome assembly GCA_003647375.1 of Deltaproteobacteria bacterium. Next base: position 13,677 of record QMMS01000008.1, on the reverse strand, counting down.
CGGCCATCGCCCAAAACGCCTATGAATCGGCCGCGGCAATCAGCCGGGAAATTGATTACAAAGCCATGATGTACTACAAAATAGCCAAGGTGAATATGGACCTTTCCAGCAACGTCGTGTTGGCCGACCAGTACAAACAAAAGGCCATGTCCATTGCACCCTACAGTGAGGCTGCCATGTTGGCCGGTAGTCTCTAACCTAAAGTGAGCGTTTCAAATTTAAGAATATTGGATGGAGAAACAATGACCGCAGATATCATTAACATCGAAGACCGCGACGACGCCTTGCATGCCATTCTGAAAAGAGTAATGCTGCTGGTTCCTGAAAAAGACAAACAGGATCTGAACCTCCAGCGAATCATCGCCTTCCGGCTCAAGCTGGACGGCGAACCTGAAACCAGAGCGTATCTCGTCAAGAAAATCGAAGAGATCATTCAGTGTGCCTACACCGGCAGCCTCTACGAATTCCTCAAAGACGACATCCAGGAAAAAAAATGCGTCTCAAAAAAAGAGAATCTAGATCCCCCGGATGTTGCGTGATTTCCTACCCAGAGGCTATATCAATTTATAGATCACACCACCCCAGGTTAATCCCGCTCCTAAACCAATGAACATGATGGTGTCCTTTGGTTTCAGCATGTTTTTTTCCAGGAGTTCATCAAGTGCGATAGGAAGGGTTGCCGCAGTTGTATTTCCATACCGTTGAATATTGTTATACATTTTTTCTTCCGGGATATTTATCCGTTTCCGGAAAGCTTCGTTTATTCTCAGATTTGCCTGATGGGGAATAACCATATCCAGGTCGTCAATTTTTATATTTGCTTTTGCCAACAGTTCCTCTGTTACCTTTGGCAGAAGAGTCACAGCCAGTTTGAATACTGTCTTACCATCCATATAAGGAAAATGTTCCTTGTTTTTTATTACAGTTGGGCTGATTGCCTGCCCGGATTTTCGAGCAGGTAATCCAAAACGCAATGCCCCTGAATATTTTCCATCTGCATGGAGAATCGATGTTATGATGCCAACTTCCTTGCTGGTTTCAACGGCTTCAATGCAAACAGCACCGGCACCATCTGCAAAAATCACCGCTGTATCACGGTTTTCGGTTGTCAACTCCAAATACCGGCTTTGATATTCAGCACCTACCAGAAGAATTTTCCGTGCTTTTTCGCTTCTGACATAGGCATCACAGACTTCCAATCCATGCAGAAACCCGGTGCATTGCTGACGGATATCGAGAGCAGGTACGTTTTTCGCGCCCAGTCGGTTTTGCAGAAGTGCCCCGGAGCCCGGCACGTTCACGTCGGGCGTCATGGTTGCAAATACAATTAAATCCAGGTCCTCGGGATTCCAGCCCGCTCTTTCCAGTGCGATTACTGAAGCCTCATACGCAAGATCCGATGTCCCGACATCCTCACCTTCTCTAACCCAGTATCTGGCTTCAATGCCCGTGCGTTGCACAATCCACTCATTTGATGTTTCCATTAATTCGCTTAACTCTTCGTTTGCGACATGTCTATCAGGTACATACCTGCCGGTACTCTTTATAATCGATCGTTTCATAGCGTAATTCCTTATCTTTTGGAGGTAAAAAGTATATTATCAGCAAGCTATTACAATGGTCAAACTATTATCCGCGTCTCAGCTTAAACTTGATAAAATAGAATTCTTCCGATAAACATATTTAAATACGATCGGCAGCGGCGGGCCTTACGGCGCCTTAGTGCTTCGATTCGCAATTATTGTGACGTATTTTGCGAAAATAGTTCAAGGCGATTGCTCACTCAGCACTTAGTCCTGAGTGAATAAATACGTGACCGTATTTACGAATCAATGGACTTAGGAGCGAGTTTTGGCCGGCTTTAAAGCGAACTTCCGCAGACCGCCAAGACAACTCGGCTTGAGTTTTGCGGATGGCCGGTTTAATGTTTCTACACTTTCTTAAGGAGATTTTTATTGTTTGCCATATTGCTTTGTGCCGGTTTTGCAACCCGCTTGTATCCATTGACACGTGATTACCCTAAGCATTTACTGCCCGTGGCAGGGAAACCCGTCATTCAGCAGCTCAAACACGGGGCAACGCAATCTCTCATTATATTCCCAAGATCGCTTCCACTCGGTAAAGTGAGGATAAAAATTTTCATTGCTGACAAGATATATCGCATGGAGATCGGGAAGTTCGACGAGTTGATCCATTAGATAGTCGATGACCGGCCTGCCGGCCACTTTCAACAGCGGTTTGGGAAACGCTTTTGTAAGCGGGTACATCCGGGTGGCAAAACCTGCGCACAACACTATGGCAATGTTCATGATTTTATCTGTTTTTCCTGCCAGCCCCGGTATCGCTTCACGGACGCGTAGGTCCGCATGGCACGCTCGGCCGAATCGAAAAAGGGGAGGCCCGACTCGCAGAATTGTTTGGCCAGATCCTTGTCAAAACCGGGTATCTTTACCAGCAGAAATGGCTTGCCGCTTTCCATTTGGGCCTGGATGAGTCCCGAGGTATAGGCTTCATTTGTTTCGGGCGTCAGGCCTGCACCAATAACGACCAGGGCATCTACACCCGGGTCCCCGGCGATTTTCCGGGCAGCATTGATATAGATATCGATATCCAGGGAGGCCATGAGTCCCACATCCACCGGATTTTTATAACTCGTGCCGGTGGGCGGAATTATTCCCTTCAGCGTTTTCTTCGTTTCAGGCAGCAGTTCGGCCAGTTTAAGCCCCTCTTTTCCACAGGCTTCGGAAGCGGATACAGCCAGCCCGCCCGGACCGGAAAGAATAGCCAGTCGATCCCCGACCTGTGAAGGCAGGAGTGAAAATGCCATGAGCGCGTCCAGATAAGCCTCGAACCCGGAAACCGAAACCGCTCCCCCCTGCCGAATCACAGCCTGCCAGATTTCTCTTGAACCGGCCAATGCACCGGTATGAGACGTTGCCGCCCGGGATCCTTCCGGTGTCATGCCTACCTTCCAGAGGATAACCGGCTTTTTCAGAGAAGTACTTTTGAGAGCGTTTAAAAATGCCGGGCCATTGGGGATACCCTCTATATAGCCCCCGATGACAGCCGTCTCTTCGTCAACTTTAAAGTAATCCAGAAAGTCTGTTACGGCGAGATCACACGCATTGCCAATACTCACCACTTTGCTGAAATAAATGCCCTTTTCCGATGCCATGCGCCCTAAAATATTGGTCAGAGACCCGCTGTGGGATATCATGCCCACGCTTCCCGGTCTCCTGGAAAGTTCCGGGAAAAAAGATAACCCTGACCGGGGCACGTAAAACCCCATACCATTCGGTCCAATGATCCGCATTCTCCCCGAGCGGGCGATCGCGACGATCTTCTTTTCAAGATCGATGCCCTCCTGAGTATTGGTTTCCCTGTATCCAGCCGTGAACAGGATGGCGCCCTTGACACCCTTTTCCACGCATTCCTTGATAACCGGCAGTGTATATTGACTCGGTACCAGCACAATTGCCAGATCCACAGGTCCTGGAATGGCCGATACGCTTGGGTAGGTTTTGAGGCCGTCAATCTCGTCGACATTCGGATTCACCGGGTAGATGTCCCCGGTAAATTTCTGGTCCTGAAGCGCCAGAAGAAACAGTTTGCCTGTTTTCAACCCCCTGGGAAGCCCGACGATGGCCACCGAACGGGGGTGAAACAATGACTCTATCTGTTCAAACATTGGATTCATGTTTTTGTGTTTAGTATTTAGTATTTTGTGTTTGGTATTTTGTGTTTAGTGTTTGCTTATAGCCGTTCGGATACTCATTTCCTGCCCATCTGTCCGTATCTGTACCGCACCATTGATGTCGGTTCGCAAGACCTTGGCCCCTATGGCTTCATAGCGCTGCAAAACAGCTCTATCAGGAAACTTAAATCGGTTCATCCAGCCACAGGATACCACAACGGTCTCCGGGTTGACCTGTTCTATCAAAAGGGGCGTACTCGAAGAACCGCTCCCGTGGTGGGGTGACACCAGAACCGTACTCTTCAGGTTTTTCCCGGCTGCTGCAACCAGCGCCTTTTCGCCCTTGGCCATGATATCACCCGGAAACAGAAATGCATGCTGACCATAGGATACCTTGACCACCAGAGAGTTGTTATTCTTATTTCGCCACTTCTCCTGCAAGGTCTTTTCTAAAAAGTCTTCTGGGGGATAGAGAATTTCTATCTTCGTACCCGCAACCGTTGTGATGCGTTCCAACGCCCGGTACCCCGGTGCGTCAATGCCGTACTTTTTCAAAGCTTCGACAAACAATTGATACCCCATGGTCGGGGATGATTCATTGTTCGTGATGGCCTGCTCTACATTAAAATGCTCGGCAATATATATCAAGCCATTTAAGTGGTCACTGTTGGGATGTGACAAAAAAAGGGTATGGATGGTCTTGATCTTATTTCGCAGGAGGTATGGGGCAATGATATATTTACCCGTGTCAAAAACAGCATTATCTGCAAAGCCTCCCCCGTCGATGAGGAGGTTGCGTCCCCCGGGCAATTCAAGAAGTGCTGCGCTTCCCTGACCCACGTCAAATATCATGATGCGAAGATCTTTATGCAGGAACCGCTGATGAATCCAGTACCCGGCATCCAAGACCCCACCAAAGACAGCAAAGAGGATCATCCCATAGGCAAAGCCTCGTCTCATGCCAACTGACAGATTTGACTGTTTTTCCCGATGCCTTGCAGAAAGCCAGCTGAAGACACCCAGAAGCATCAGATAAAAAAGACTGATTTCAACAAGACTGGGTGTGATGGTTTCCAGGGCGGCAGCAGGCAATCCGGAAAAAAAATCGATGACCAGAATTGCTTTCTCAAGAACCCAATGGCTCAATTGAAGGCACGCCGATGCGGCACCCGTGCTGAACACCTGGATAAAAACAGCCAGCAGCCCCAGGGGAACTGCTAAAAACCCCACCAGCGGTATGGCAATGATATTCACAACAATGCCGATGAGAGAAACCTGATTGAAATATGCCATAACCAGTGGTGCCGTACCCACTGTGGCAAAAAGAGTGACGGCCATAAAAGCAACACCTTTGGTAATCAGAGTCGCCTTGACGCCTTTCGTTTTTTGCAGAATGGGTCGCATCAGTGACATGCCTGACACGATAACCAGCACTGCCGCGAAAGAGAGTTGAAACGATATGGAAAACAGTGCAGGTGGGTTGATGACGAGAATCAGCATGCCGGCAACACAAATGGTGTTGATCAGGTCCTGGTCCCTGTCAAAGAGGAGGGTCAGCAGAAAAATACTCACCATGATAACCGCCCGTTGGGTCGAAGGCGACATTCCCGCCAGAAAACCATACGCCAGTACCGGCACAAAAGTCAGGATGGCGGCAGTTCTTCTGGTCCAACCTGCCCATAAAACAGGCGAAAGCCATGCGACAATCCAACGAAAGATTGTAAACGTCACGGTCGCCACAATTCCGATGTGAAGTCCCGATATGGCAAGGAGATGTCCCACACCGGCACGATTGAATTTTTCCCGTAAGGCGGTTGAAATCCCTTTGCGATCTCCAATCAAAAGCGCCCGGGACACCGCCTTGACACTTTGTGAGCTTCCCGGGGCTTCGGTCCCAAGGCCATCGATCATTTCAGAAATCCTGGTACGGCGATCATCGAAAACAGCCATCCTTGTGGATGCCTTTCCTCTTGACTGGATGGACAGTTTTTCTACAGCAGCATAGCTGCGGGCCCAGATACGTTGAAAGGCCATATAGCGCTCGTAATCAAACCCGCCGGGGTTGTTGAAATTTCGGATAGAGCGGAGACGACCGAAAAAAGAGACCTTGTCTCCTTTTGACAAGGAGACGGGACCCTTAGAAACCGTAACACGCAGCCGCCCACAGGCGGGGACAGGACTCCCGTCTTGCACGATCGAAACGACCTCCATAACGAACCGGGTTCTGTTGCGGTCATAAACAGGCTTGTCCAGAATGGTGCCGGTAATTTTACAGGCCTTTGAATCAACAAAATGCCGAATGTGATGATCCGGGAAGCGAGGTTCAACCCAGGGTTGGATAGAAAGGTAACCGATACCGCTAAAGAAAAGGAGTGGTAACAACAAGGCCGGCACCTTCCGCTTCAGGCTAACCACCAGGGCTACGCCGACTGCTACGGCCGGCGCCAACACCCATCGGCTGTACCCCGGACATGCTTCACCCGCAATGATTCCAACAATCATCGAAATCGTCAGCCAAATGATGGGGCGGTAGATGGGAAGAGACATAGGGTTATAGGGAACATAGATCGTGTTTTAGGTGTTATGTTTTAGGTAAGCACAAAGCTATCAGCTATAAGCAGCAATAAATGACGCGCGCAGCGCTAATTGCGCCCGAAGGGCAAATGACTATAAATGACAGCCGAAGGCAAAATGTCGCACGAAGTGCTAATGACAGCCGAAGGCTAAACGCGTACTCGCTTTATCACCGCTCCCAGGCCGGTCAGTTTTTGGTCCAGTGCCTCGTATCCCCGGTCCAGATGATACACCCGGCTGATTTCGGTGGTCCCCTTTGCCACGAGTCCGGCCAGAATCAGTGATGCACTGGCCCTGAGGTCCGATGCCATTACCGGCGCGCCGGAAAGAACCGGTACCCCTTTAATCAGAGCGGTATTGCCGGATATGGTAATACCCGCCCCCATCCGTTTAAGTTCACTGACATGCATGAAACGGTTTTCGAATATGGTTTCGGAAATAATGCTCAATCCCCTGGCCACAGACATCAGAACCATGAACTGAGCCTGCATATCCGTGGGAAATCCTGGATATACCTGCGTTTTGACATCGATGCTCGCGATATCTTCCGGCCCTGAAACACGTACACTGGGCCCATCGATATCGATGACAGCTCCGGCGAGTCTCAGCTTGTGGATGACCGCCTGGAGGTGATTTGGTTCGCATCCCAATATCTTGACCGAACCACGGGTCAACGCAGCGGCAATCATCAGCGTACCTGCTTCGACACGGTCCGGTATAATCGATGCAGATACCGGGCTGAGAAAAGGCACGCCATGAATTGTCATCATAGCGGTGCCTGCATCCCGGATATCGGCACCCATCCGGTTCAGAACATCCGCCAGGGCGACCACTTCCGGTTCACAGGCCGCATTCCGCAGAATGGTTTTACCCTCTGCCAAAGCAGCTGCCATCATCAGGTTTTCCGTACCCGTCACGGTGGGTATGTCGAGATAAATATCACTGCCCACCAGGTGGGGTGCAGAGGCCTCCACGTATCCATGCTTGAGCTCGATTTTGGCCCCGAGGCTGGCCAATCCTTTCAAATGAAGGTTGATTGGTCGCGCTCCAATGGCACAACCGCCCGGCAGCGATACCCGCGCCTTTTTAAGCCTGGCAAGCAGCGGTCCAAGAACCAGTATGGACGCTCGCATTTTCCGAACCAGGTCATACGGTGCTTCATGGCTGTTGAGTCCGCTGGAATTGATGCGAACCGTTCCGTTTTCAGCGGTTACCTGGGCGCCAAGAGTAGACAATAACTTTTTGGTGCTTTCAATATCCATAAGCGCCGGCACATTGCTGAAAGTATTCCATCCATCGGTCAGGAGGGCAGATACCAGGATGGGCAGTGCTGCATTTTTTGCACCGCTGACTATGACGTCACCCTCCAGACGTCGGCCGCCTTCGACAATGATTTTATCCATAGATTATGGCTTCTCCGAAAAAATTCATTTCATGCGGGAATCATTCAACACAACCCGTTGGATTGATTTAAATCACAAAGGGTCGGAAGGGTCAAGGTCTGAAGCAGGGTACTATGCCTCGGTTCAGGCACTTTGGGCAGGTCCATTTCTCATGGCTGCCATGGGCCTTTCCCCGTATATGACCGGCAACCTGCTTTTGGCCATGAGCATCGGCCTGATTATCGGTAGCCCAATTTGTGGATGGATATCTGACAGGATTCTTCTTTCAAGAAAATATGTCATTATCACAGGATTGGTCACAATGGCGGGCATTCTGATTATACTGTCAGTGTTGCCCAAGGGTACTTGGCTACTAATTCTATTTGCATTTGTTTTTTTCGGCGTGAGCCTTGTCTTAACGGCGTTACTATATGGGCTGACCGTTGATGTTAAAAAAAACCATGGAAAAACAACTTAAATTTTTAGACGAGCGGTGAATGGTTTGCCAACGAGGAGTTACCCGAAAACAATATCTTCCAAGCTAACGCTGTGAGCCAGCTCAACGGTAATGGTTCTCGCAGCATATTCTTTATAGGCTACCTTCAGCCGGTATGTTCCACTGCCTGGTTCTATTTTGTCGAATTTAAAGTCACCATAATTGTCAGCTATCACCTTTGCGACAATAGCATCATCTTTGACCAGAGCAACTGCTGCTCCCTGGGCACAATCAACCGTTTCACCTGTTTTAACCGACACGCTGCCGGCGATGAAGCAGCACGCATATCGATGCAGGTTTTTGTAGTATACACGGGGGCGGGTCTGCTGTTCCGGAAAAAGAATTTCCAGGTCCTGATTCTCGACCTGCGCCTGCATTGAACTGTCATCTACCCTTACGATCTTCAGAGCACCTGTGGGGCACACCTGCACGCAGCGCGGCTCCTTCCAGCCGGCATCAAGCAGATGCGCGCACAAAGTGCATTTTTGGGGGACATTCTTCTCTGCGTTCCACCAGATAGCGCCATAAGGACAGGATTTTACCAGGTTTTTTTGTCCCTTTGCCTTCCGCGGATCGATCAGCACAATACCGTCATCTCTTTTGGATATTGCCCCTCCTTCGGCTGCAGCAATACAAGGCGCATCATCGCAGTGCATACAGGGTGTCGGGCGGTAGGCGACGTCGATCAGGGGAAACTGCCCGCGCTCTTTACGCAGGATATTGATCCAGCGATGACCGTGACGCGGCTGAGAATCCGTATACCCCGGCCACTCATTGTCCACATGTTCATCTTTGCACGCCAGGAAGCAGTTGTTGCAGTCTTCACATTTTTCAATATCGATAATGAGATTCCATTTCGTCATGAGGCTTCCTCCTCTTCAGGCTGCCATGCTTCTATCTGCACAAGGCATGAGTTCGATGCCGTGGCATGGGACTTCTTGATAATCATCCGGCTTGGCGTCAACTGGTTGATACAACCACCGCGGTCCGGCGATTCGCCCGGTTCGCCGACAGGATCATAGACGGCGCAGGATTCGTAAGAATGCACCGTACCCTTCGGGAGCCGTTCCGTAAGCTGCACGGCACAGATGACGGCGCCTCTGTCGTTGAACACCTTGACCAGGTCATTGGCTTTTATGCTGCGTGCTTCGGCATCTCGTGAATTGATACGCACGATCCAGTAGTAGTATCCATCGATAAGTATACGATGATCCTTGATATCGTTGATGATGCTGTCCTTGCCGTCGCCCATTGTATGAAAACTGAACCGGGGATGCGGTGAGATCAGCTGCAGTGGATATTTCTGGTATAAGGCGCCGCTGTGATGGCCCTCCCAGGATGGGATGTATTTCGTCATCGTCGGCCTTTCCGGATCATTCGGATCGAATCGCTCAAGGCTTGAGCAGACAAACTCCAGTTTCCCGGACTGTGTCTGCAAACCGCGCCGCCACTGTTCCGTATAATCCCCCGGCAGGGGTGTGAGATCCGGCGTGTCTTTTAAACGATCCTCGGCGAACCAGCGATAGGAAACGTTGGGCCTTTCGGCAAGGGGTGGTGCCGGGATGACGTAATAGCCTTTTTTAAGGAATTTCTTCCAGGAAATTTTCCCGGGCAGATCCGTGGCATCGAATAAACGCCGGCACCAGTCCAGTTCTGTCATACCTTCTGAAAAAGGGGCACCCAGACCTAACCGTTTGGCCACTTCCAGGAAAATCATGAAGTCTGATTTTGACTCCCCCAACGGCTCGATGCATTTGTGCTGGATCACGGCCACCCGGTGATTGCACTGATTATAGCAATGCGGGATATATCCGCCGCAATTGGCAAATTCACTGATATCCCATCGCTCAAAACTGGTGCAGGCCGGAAGAATGACGTCTGCAAATTTGGCTTCGCCTTCAAACCAGATGGATTGGTTGACAACACACTCCAGACCGTTGGAACGGTAGGCCCTGACATAACGATTGGTCTCGTTCATGGTTCCAAAATGGGATCCGCCGTATTTATAGTAGAGCTTGACGGGAGAATGCCCGGGTGTGGGGTATCCGAATTTGAGGAACTGCCCCTCTATCGTAAATGGATCGGTGGGATAGCCCTCGCATTTGCCATCCATGATGGCTTCGGGTATTTTGAGGCGGGGCACTCTCTGGGCCACCGTATTGACTGTCGGCAGCTGGGGCATGCGCTGATAAAGGCTGACAGCCATCGCCGTACCCTGGTAGTCTCCGGATAAACCGCCTTCCGCATATCCGGGAAAATAGAATCGATGGTCCACCGGTGTTCCCTGCTGCATACCGCCCAGGTTGACTCCGGGTTTCCCCAGGCCTTGCATGGCCATCAGGCATACCATTGAGCGCGCCCATTCGTTACCGGTTGCACAACGGCAGGCACTGCCGAAGCCATTGATCCCTCCAGCTGCCAGGTACGTTTTTTTGGTGCCCCACTGCCGGGCCAGTGCACGCACATCCTTTGCGGCAATACCGGCTTCTTTTTCCTGCCACTCGGGTGTTTTGGGAATGCCGTCTTCCTTTCCCAGAATGTAGTCTTTCCACTGGTCAAACCCAACCGTACGGTCGGCCACATAGGTTTTGTCGTACAGATCTTCCGTGATCCAGACATAGGCAATCGCCAGCGACAGGGCATTCCCGGTGGCCGGTCTGGGGGCCAGCCATTTACCGCCCAGAAGGGCTGCCGTGTGGTTGTAGAACGGATCGATGTGGACCAGTTCCATCCCCACTTCCTTGAGCCACTGGCGACGGACGGTACCTTCAAAGGCACCGTATACACCGCTGGTCGCTTCCGGGTCGCTCGACCAGAAGACCACCATCTCGGCTTCCTGCAAACAGTCCTCAATGGTCCCGTATGCCTCGCCGGCTCCCAGGCGGGCGCTGTGCCCCCAATGGTGCATAGCTCCCCAGTACCATCCCTCCCAACTATCCGGATTGTGCACCACCGGCGTAAAACCAAGAGAGTTAAAAAAACGTAATCGTGCGCTGAGCCAGTACCCCAGATGCCCCCAGGTGTGGTGGGATCCGCTGCCGTTCAAGATGGCCCCCGGTCCGCAGTCGCGTTTAACCCGCTTGATCTCACCGGCTACCAGATCAAGGGCCTCATCCCAGGAAATCCGCTCATATTCAGATATACCCCGATTTTGGGGATTGCGCTCACCATTGACATCGAAATCGACCCGCTTCATGGGGTAAAGGATTCGATCTTTTGAGTAGACCATTGATTTCCAGCCCATGGTATGCGGAGAAACGGTGGTCTTTCGTGGGGGTGTAAATCGCTTGCCCCTGGCATGAATCGTCCACGGAGGAGCATCCATATCATCAAACTCGATTGGGGTGATGCGGATGATCTTGTTGTCTTTCACATAAACGAAAATCGGCCCGCCATTTGTGTTGCTGGTGTAGCGCATCACCCCGTCATCCATTTCCGTCCCGTATTTTGTCCCGGTGGTAAACAGCAGATTCAGCGTTTGACTGAACCACATGGCCAATTCATCCGGGCCTTCGACCATAACATGCCCGTCTTTGGCTGCATTGATCATGTCCAGCTGGTCTCGTGGCGGCGTAAAAAGCTTTACGGCCAACTTCGAATTGCTGATAATATAGTTGACATCGGCTTTGGCATGGATTCCTTTCCTGGAGCTAAATATTTTAGGCTGAAAGATGAAATATCGGCCTGTAGAACCGTCCAGCGTCTTGATTTGAGCAATAAAATCCTTACCGCGTATGCGCTTTTTAAATGAGCTGTGTCTTGCCGCGGTCATTCTTATGGCTTGCCCCATACCAAAAAGAATCGTGTCTAAAACCTTATCAGCGAAATTCATAGATTGTTCTCCTCAACTCGATCCCTGACGGCACTTCATGTCACCTTTAAAAAGCTACCTGGTCCAGGCCTTTCAACCCCAGAATCCGGCGGGCTTCACTTGGTGTAGCCGGTTCGATACCAAGTTCCCGGGCGATTCGGATGATTTTTGCTACCTGCTCGGCATTGCTCTTTGCTAAAACACCTTTTTCCAGATAGAGATTATCTTCCAGGCCGACACGTGCGTTTCCTCCCATAATCAGCGACTGGGTGCACATGGGGAATTGGTGGTTGCCGGCAGCGCATACCGAAAACACAAAATCACCGATTTGCCTGCGGGCGGTATCGACCAAGTATACCAGATTTTCCGATGTTGCCGGCATGCCGCCGAGAATGCCCAGGACAAATTGCATGTAAACCGGCTTTTTGACGATCCCCTTTCGGATTAAAAAGGCCAAATTGTTGATCATGCCCATATCGTAGATTTCAAACTCAGGCTTGGTTCCCGTGGCCTCAAACGTTTCCAGAAACTCGCGCATGGTTTTGAAGGTGTTGGGAAAGATAAAATCATCTGTTCCCGCAAGGTACGGCTTTTCCCAGTCAAATTGATAATCCTGTATCTTGTCGGCTATGTGAAATAAGGCAAAATTCATCGATCCCGCATTCAGCGACGCCAGTTCGGGCTTCAGCGTGGACGCGACGCGGACCCGCTTCGCCACGGGTTCCCCGAGTTTACCACCGGTAGTCGTGCACAGGATGAGGTCACAATGCTTCTTCACCTCAGTGGCTACTTCCATATAGACATCCTGGTCGGCATTGGGTATCCCCGTCTCCTGGTCCCGCGTGTGAACGTGGGCGACTGCCCCGCCTGCTTCGTGGACAGCCAGACATTCATCGATCAGCTGCTGTGCCGTGATGGGAAGGTAGGGCGACATGGATGGGGTATGAATCGAGCCTGTGAGAGCCGCCGTTATGATAGCTTTGTTTTTTAACGTATCGGTCATTTTTCGTATCCTCAATTAATAAAATATTGTTGAATGCGTTTTGCTGAACCCGTATCCAAGCTACTCCGGATAATTGATCACCACCAGCATGCTGGCTGGTTTATTGGTATTATTGATGATTTCGCGCCCCTCGTTCGGTCCGAGAAATAACGAATCCCACTTCTGCAATACAATTTCTTCCGTTTTTGATTTGACGGTTATTTCGCCTTCCAATACAAAGTAGACCTTTTCCAATGGATTGTCCTCATACCCCCATTCTGCCCCACCATTGGGTAGAAAATGGGACAGGCCCATCCAGAATTTGGTGACACCGGTTTCCTCGGTGCCCTGAAGTCGCATGGCCGTCATGCCGAAATGACCGGGGACTTCGTATGCCTTAACCTCTTCAAGTTTTATTTTTTTCATCCTTTTTATCCTTATTTATTTCCTGTTTGGCAATCAGTTGATTTAGCCGGATAACCTTCAAAAAGTAAAAGTTATCCGGCATAAGAAGATTGATCCTGTGGAGCAGCGTCTCAAATTACCCCAACGTTGCAAAAGCCGGAGGGCTTTAGAGCCAAGGCGTCGAGGGTGAAGCTGTAGTCGTTTACCGCAAACCCTTGACAACACCGGATCTGATGTCCTCCGGCCTTTCCCGTAGGGTAAACAACATGGCAAAATCGACCCCATCCTTCTTGTCCCGTCGTAGCTCGAAGAGCGAAGTCGGACTTGTCCCGT